>CAYRIP010000001.1:0-11284 GCA_964424395.1 uncultured archaeon
ATACAATCATCTGTTCCGAGGCTATCGGGAACTGTTATAGAGCAGTTTATTGAATTGTGAGACCCATTAAATAATACAAATCGACCACATGATATATTCAAGCGATGTTCTTCAATAATGATGAATATAGAAATATTTATTCGTACTGATATTTCACTATCTATTGTCATATTTATATTCACTTGGCCATTGACAGAAGGATTCGGTGGTGTATAATCCCACTGGTCAATTGTTAAAAATGATTTATTCTCACTACTATTGAGGCAGCAATTATCGTAACCTGGTGTGGCTCTTTCAGTTGAGATCCATTTATTTCCACAACGATTCCACGAATAATTTATTTGCGAATGATTGTAGCAGAAAGAATCAATAATTGACCTGTTGTGATATATTAAAATACAATCACCATCATTGTTTAAGCTCATACCCGCACCAATTACTTTTTCATATTCCGTATTCCATAGAGATGAAAATGCGGAAATATTTTCTGTAATTACATAGTAACCGGATTTTTCAAATGATAGACTATTATTTCTTTTTCCAGCGTCAAATATGATATCACCTGTAATTCCATCATTATAGATTTCTACCCATTCGGTGCAGTCTTTACAAACATCATCAGGATCTGGCATCACTTCCATAATATATATGCTCGCATAACAACTACCGCTGAAAATTAAAAGAACAGAGAATGAGAAACTGAACAGTGAAATTATACGTCTCATTTTCGATAACTCCTTTCCTAATGATAATGGCTAATTGATCCTCTATCCGCTTACTGCCCAATTACCATCCTTAATCTGCTTAACCACAGATGATAATGCCTTTTCAAAAGCGCCCACTTCTTTCGGGAGCTCAGCAAGTCGCTTTGCTTTATCATTCCCATATACTTCCACGTTTCGATATGACTGGAATGGTTGACTCAGCTTCTCTTTGTATTCTATTTCCGTTGGCATTTCTACTTCCCTAATTCTTTCATTTGAGACATTATCGAGTTAGTTATACTCTGTATAGGAACGCCATATTCGTTTCTGGAAGGTGGAAAAAGCCTGCTCGAGTGAACTGTTTCTAGCACACGTGCAGATAAGTGATCTTCCGGGTATCTATCATTGATGGCGATTATTTTTAGCCGTTCTGCTGTTCGGTATAAGACTGTGACTTGTTCAGGGGTTACATATTTACCTACTTTTCCAGAGAATTTTACCGCATCATCTTCAATCACAATATCCCCTGATATTACATCACTCATGAGCATTCCTCCACACTAAGTGGCTGAAGTATGATATTGCATTCCTGAAAATCTTGGAGATGAATGACGGGTAATCATTAAGCATTTTTTGCACTTCAAATTCATTGTCTGTTCTGGTATCATAATCGAATGGAACAGCCATTTCCCCATCTAAATACATCATTTTTTCACTAACAGAAACAGGTTCGATATCTATTATCTCACCAATATCATTCGTAACGAATCTCCTTTCGATATGACTATAAGTTTTTAACATATTCAACCAATAATCGTCTTGACTATTCCGAGCACATCCTTCATATTTCTCAAACCAGAATCTGCATATCCAGACCTACTCACAGAACATCGACCTGTATACATTTCCATAGCTTTCACACTTCCAAGATAGTTGGCGTGTCCTGATGCATGGCCTCTGCCAATTTCTCCTGCAGTCATACCAGCTACGAATTCTGCATGAGGGCTATCCCCGTTTGACCTTGATTCAGTAACCGAGTTGATACTATTGTCATATGATTTTGACGTTGTTTCAACCCTACATCGACTTGTCATTTAATCTGCCAAACCTTTTCTGTAAACAACCGAACTTCCCCTTTCAGCCATGTATTTTGCATGTGCGATTGCTGTACCTTGACCGACCATACCGGCGGTATGACCGGCAATTTCCTTTTCTAGCGGGCTTCTTCCATCAGAATATGTGGATGTATCAGTCGCAATTCTATTGCTTTTCCCTAGAGGAAGGTAAGTTGAAGTTATTACACGAGTTTTGCTTGCCATGTCTATACACCAAATTTTATCGTCCCAAATATCACGTTAATTACAATCATTCAAGCACCCATTTGACTCCTTACGATTGCTAGTTCACCATGCCTTTTCACACAAGCATTAGCCGATACGTATAATGCTTCAGAAAGCTTCTCAAGGCCATATCGTGTTCTATCATCAATAAATCCAATATCCTTCGTTTCTATACCATTTTTATAGATTTTGGTCTCAACAACAAGCATGAAATACCCTTTCTTGGACATTCTAGATTGCCTCCAGGCTTCTCAATTTTTCCACGCTTTCAAGTATCTGGGTTTTATCTGATTCAACCTTACGGATAAAGATAAGACTTTCGAATGTGTAGACAAATAAACTCGTATTTTTTATTATTCCTATACTCTCTCTGAGCCTCTTGGGGATTACTAGCCTGAATTTGTTATCCATCCTCACCATTGCCATTTCCATAAGATTATCACTGATTATTTACACTTTTTCAGAAGCTAAATATCTACGGTTTCATTGGAATCAACCAAAAGGTTTAAAAATCTGAGGTTAAGAATATCTTTATGCCCTTTTGTGTTACCATACCTACATTGGGGAAACCTAAGAACGTGAAGGACGCAATAATATCCATCCTCACAAATGAATGGCCTCTTTCTGCAAAGAAAATATATTTTAGAGTCAGAAACAAAGGAATGGCTGTAAGCTATCAAGCTGTTCATAAATCCATTTCAGATCTCGTCACAGATAATGTACTTCAGAGAACGGAAAGAAATTATCGAATTGATCATATGTGGATCAATAAATTGCATGATTTCAGCTCTTCTTTGGACTATAAATACTCCGATTTTCCAATTGGTGACAACATGGTATTTAACTCGTTGAGAGACATGGATTTTTTTATTATTTCAATGATGGAAAAAATGATAATTACTGGTGAAATGGAAATTCACTGTTCGCATTGGGGTCATACATGGTGGCCTCTTTTTGCATCTCGGAAAGAGTATTCAATTCTAAAGAAGATACCTAACCCTAAGCAACTATATATTACATGTAACAGTGATGGTGTTGTTGCTCGATGGTGTAAGAAGATATATGAAAATATTGGAATTAATATTAATGTTGGTATATGTATTGAAGACAATTTTGATTTCATGATATATGGAAATATGGTAATTCAAATGTACCTACCATATGAACTTAGAAATGAAATAAATAATGCTTTCTCTGTTAATTCTATCCATGATATTGATGTTGATAAAATCTTCACGAATATATTCGAAAAGGAAACAAAAATTAATTTAATAATTATTAAGAACAATGATGTAGCAAACATTTTCCGAAGGCGTATTTTGAATTATTTTAAATAATTTATATCATTCGTCTGCTCTACACTCAGAACATATCCAAGATTCCCCAATCTGTTTGAGTTCGTCAGAATAAGTCCCACAGTCTTCACACATTCCAGATATTTTCTGTCGAGGATTTGCCACATCATTGACCCTTGATCTGAGTTTCTCAGACAATATTTCTATTAACTCAGGAGAAATTATGAGTATTTCCTTGTCTGCAATCATACCAATTAACTTACCATTCTCCACAACTGGTACCCTCTTAATACCATTCTTAACCATGAGCTTGGTCACGTCAAGAACATTGTCACTGGGTTTTACTACTATCAGTCGATGATGCCTTTTCTTAAGTTTTCTACTTTTTAAACCTGAGAGTTTTATCTTAGAAGGATCCAACCCCTTTGCTACAACAGTAGTGACATCAGACTCGGTAACGATATCCTGTGGTTGTCCGCCTTTTTTCATAATGACAAGAGAACCAACCCTATTATTAGTCATTACTCTTGCAGAATCCGCTACACTCTTATCAGGACTAATTGTTATTACCCTCTTTTTCATGACGTCCTTTACTTTTACCACAATACCACCATCAATATATTATTATACGATTTGTCTTTTAAATGATGACGTACTATTTCAATTTTATTTACTGTCATAGTAGAAATATCTAATAAATTCTCACTGTGGTGATAATCTACATATAAATATTTTTCACCTATGGATATATTATGGAAAAAGCAAAAATAAGAACTAGAATATTGAAGTTAATAGAGAAAAGTTGGCCTACACATATCAAAGAACTTGTATACGCTTTGGGGTATGAGGTGAATAATCTAAACATAAAGAAAATTGCTTATCATGTTAAAAAATTAGATATGGAAGAAAAAATTAGGACAAAGAGGATTGGCCAAGCTCTGGTAATATGGCCTTACGAAATGGAGAAACTAAGAGTAATACATGAAATATTAAGGGAGGGTTAGCATGTTTGGTGTTGTGAAAAAATTATTATTTGCACGACAGCTTCAATTGGAAGAAGGAAGATTCGATTTATTGGGCATTAAAATGCTGTTAATGCCTGCGGAAATTCTAGTTAACATGCAGACCGAATTGACAAATATCCTCGGTTATGAAAAAGCAAAAAAAATTATTTATAATTCTATCAAACAGGCTTCAATAAAATATAATAGAATGATATCAGAAAAATATGGTTTTCAATTTCTGAAATTCAAAGAATGGCAAGAAAATTTGATTGAATTAGCTGGTTGGGGAAAGTTAGAAATTCCAAAAGCTGACTGGAAAACCGGTAAGGCTATGATAATAGTAAGAAATTCCGTGGTTGCAGAAATTGTTGGCCATAGCAAGAAACCGGTTGATCACATTTTAGCAGGATTTTTTGCAGGAGGCATATCCGCAAATTTTAAAAAAAATGTTGAAGCGAAAGAAATTGAATGTGTAGCGTGTGGAAATAGATTTTGTAAATTTATTATTGAATGATTATGCTATTGAAAAGAATCACTCCCTTCATCGAATCAGTTATTCCTGAGCACATGATAATTCCAGCTGCCGGAATTATTGCCGGATACATTTTAGCATCTCAAAATTTCATAATCAATCATAACGTCGGTATCGCAATATTATCTTTTGCTTTCATTGTTGCTGCATATAACACGTTTAATGCTTATTTTGATAGGGAAATTGACGAAGTAAATAAATCCGATCGACCAATACCCTCAGGTAGAATGAGACCGAATACTTGCCTTCTTTATTCAATAATACTCTATATATTATCATTATTTTTCGCATCTTCGATTAATCTAGCATTTCTCACTATAGTATTCTTTGACATAGTTGTAACAGTAATTTATTCAATGCCACCAATAAGATTGAAACAAAGAGCATTTTTAACCAATTTCTCAGTAGGAATACATTATGGTCTTTTTCCATTTTTGGCAGGCTGGTTTCTTACACAACCTTTCAATAATATTCCTTGGATTTTAGCTATATTAATAACGTTGTTAGCTATGGGTGCAGTATCAATAAAGGATTTCGAGGACTATAGGGGAGATAGAATATTCAGAATCCACACTTTTCCTGTATTGTATGGCCTTAAAAAAAGCGCATTGATAAGCTCCTGCCTATTAACATCACCGTTTTTTCTATTTTTTCTATTGATTTTTACTGGCATTCTTGATACGAAGTATTATCTTATTATCATTGGCTTGATATGGGCTTTGGGAATATCAAGTTCGTTAATAAAAAAACCAACTGAGGGGAATGGAAGAATTCTTCTTAAACAGGCAATATTGCTTGGTATGTTCACAGAGCTTTTAATAGCAATATTGAGCATTTAGAACAATTTCAGATTAAAATATGATAAATAAGTAATTCAAACCTTGGGCTATCCCATACCACCAGTCTCCAATACTATTCCCTTTGTGGTCATCTTGAATGGGTAGATATCCTTGCCGTGGTTGGTACGCCTCATCTTCCTTATCTGCAGGCTCCTGTTGGCTTCCTGCCCAATACCCAGATAATTAAGGACTATGACACCATCGACCACGAACTCCTCGACGCCGAACCTAGATAGGGCCTTGCTCTCCTCCACAATCTCGGAGGTGACGATTGTCGTACACTCCGCGTTCCTGACGGCCTTCATGAGCTTACCGAGCTGCTTTCTTACGGTCGCTTGATCCTTCATGTACAGCCCCAGCATCGACATCGAGTCCACAACAAGCCTCTTGGCCTTGATATACTCTATCTGGTTCACCAGGACTGAGCTTACATCGGTCTCGAACGGGTCGTGGAACATGATCCTGAAGAGGCCCTTCTCCTCGTACTTCTCAAGGTCCCAGCCGAACTGCCGGGCGTCAGCCTTTATGTCCTCCGGATCCTCCTCCAGCGACAGATATACGCACGGCTCGCCCTTCTGCAGGCCTTCCCATAAGAATTGCAGGCTCATGATCGTCTTCCCGGTGCCGGTCCCCCCGGTGACGAGAATCATGCTGTTCTTCATGAATCCGCCCTCGAGAAGAGAATCCAGCTTAGGAAGACCAGTAGGCACTCTGAGAGTCATAATATATCCTTCACCAAGCATGCTTAAATTATTAATCAGAACACTAATCAGAACCAAAAGAACTTAAATAAAATGGACATATTGGTATTATGAGTTCGGACATAATGGGATTCTTGGAGAAGAACAAGGAGCTCATCGACAGGATGATAGAGAAGTACATGCCGCGACGTTTTGATGAGAAGCATGTCAGATGGCTGCTTGGGGAGCCGAGTTATGAGTACACCACCAAGCCCGTGAACAAGACTGTTGCTGATCCGATATGGGATTTCCTGGACAGAGGTGGAAAGAGGTGGAGGCCGGCGCTCTTCCTGCTGTTCACAGAGGCCCTCGGCGGCGATGTGGAGAAGGTGAAGGAATTCACTGTGACCCTCGAGATGCTCCACAACGGATCTATAATGGTAGACGACTTAGAGGACAGCTCGGAACTGCGCAGGGGAAAGCCCTGCACCCATAAGATTTTCGGCGAGGATGTGGCGATAAACGCCGGCAACTTCATGTATTTTCTTGCGTTCTTTCCCCTGATGAAGAACAAGGAGAAATTCAAGCCCGAGACCATCCTAAGGGCCTGGGAGGCATCGTTAGAGGAGATAACTCGGGTCCATTATGGGCAGGGGACCGACATCGCTTGGCACAGGGGGCTGGCCGATGCCGACCAGGCGAGCGAGAGCGAATACATGCAGATGTGCGCATACAAGACGGGCGTCCTTGCCAGGCTTGCCGCAAGGCTCGCTGTGATCCTCAAAGACGGCAGCGAGGAGCTCGAGAAGAAGCTGGGGAGATTCTCCGAAGCCATTGGGATAGCCTTCCAGATCCAGGACGACATCCTAAACATTGCCCCCACCAAGGGATGGGGGAAGGAGGCCGGGGATGACATCAACGAGGGCAAGAGGACGCTCCTTGTGATCCACACCCTCAAGAAGGCAGACGAGAGTGATAAAAAGAGGCTCATCGAGATACTGAACATGCACACCAAGGACGAGGCCCTGATCAAAGAGGCGATCGGAATAATGAAGAAGAACGGCGCCGTGGAGTACGCCAAGGAGTTCGCCAGGAAGATGGTTCGGGACGCGTGGGAGGCTGTCGAGCCCATGATCCCCGAGAACGAGGCGAAGGAGAAGCTCAAGGCCTTCGCGGACTTCATGGTCGAGAGGGACATTTAGGCTGATTCTATGGGGAAGACTGGGAGCGGCTCGGGATTCGGGAAGGTTATTCTCTTCGGGGAGCATTTCACTGTCTACGGGCTTCCGGGGATAGCATCCGCCGTGAGCGACAAGACGATCGCGACGATAGAGACAGATGACAAGTACGAGCTTGTCGATAACAGGCCGGCGACAGAAGGCTACAAGGACAAGAAGCAAGGGGAGATATCTAGGGAGATGAAGCTTATCCTGGACTTCATGAAGATCGACGTGGAGAAGACCCCTGTGAAGATAACGCTTTCGGGGAACCTGTTCTGCACGAGCGGGATTGGGGCCAGCGCAGCACTCGCGACCTCTATTGCGAGGGCATTTTCAGAGTACTTCGGCCTCAATCTCAACGACGATCAGATCAACAGGATCTCGTATGAGGGCGAGAAGGGGTCCGCTGGCAAGCCATCGGGCATCGACAACACCTGCTCCACGTTCGGGGGGCTTTTGTGGTTCGAGAAGAACATGGAGGGCGGGGAGAACACGGTCGAGCTGATCAAGATGAAGGAGCCCGTCGAGATAGTCCTTGGAAATACCGGAAAGTCGGCCGTCACGAGCGATGTCGTCGAGGATGTGAGGCAGGCAAGGGGGAGGGACCCGGAGAAGTACAAGAGGATGTTTGATGATTATATATCCCTTGTTAACGAAGCCAAAAAGGTCCTTGAGATGGGCGATATGGAAAAGGTCGGGAAGCTCATGGACAGGAACCATGAGCTGCTTTCGGAGATGAATGTATCATGCGAGGAGCTGGACCATCTGGTGGATGTTGCAAAGGAGAATGGTGCTATCGGGGCCAAGATGACGGGGACCGGCCGGGGCGGCTACATGATTGCCCTAACCCCGGGGAAGGAAATTCAGGATAAGGTCGCTGATGCAATCGAGAAGGAAGGATTCAAGGTTTTGCGGACAAGGATCGGATAGTTGATTCCCCAATATAATCATCAATCATACTAAGTTTCTCAGCTTCTGTGCAAACATGCCAATCACGAGATTGTGATCGCTATCGATCTGGTCTGGATTAGCCCCGATGATGCCTCTCTGAATCATTTCATTGCTCATGGGTGTGTTTAGGAAGTAGCCCGCATTGTTGAGCTCTTGAGCATAGACCCACTCGGGGCAATGGCCCTCGACTGCTTCGAAATCATCTTTTTGGTCGAATGAACCGCCAGCAATTTCCCTTTGCCTTCTATTACACCAACCCATCCAGTATTTGCTGAAAGTGAATACCTCGTTTGCGCTGTAATGGCCCAGCGTGGGAGGGGCCTCCTTGGCATCCGGGAAAGCCTTCAGGAAGGCCTTCATGCCCTCTTCCTTGTGCGGCCATTCCATATTCTTCAGGAGAACATTATAGACCATGGACGGGGTCATCCATATGTGCGAATGCCAGTCGCCGGACACATAGAAACCGCCCATCTTGGTCGCTCCATTAGCTTGCCTGAAGCTCTCGTCCCTGTTCCTGTGGTGATGCACCGTCGCGACCTGCTGTACAATATCCTGCGACTTTGGCCTGACACGCTCCTTAACATCGATGTCCCTTGCAGTTATGATTTCATAATGCTTCCCACTTTGAAGGCCTCTTTTTCCAAGCTTCTCTATTATGACATCCTTCTTCGTTTTTGAAGGCTCAAGAAGGGTTGCGTACATCTTCTCGGGATCGCTTAGGACCTTGTAGACGGCGATTATCGAATCTGCAGCTCCAGAGCCGACCTCCAGGACATATGCCCTCTGTTTTGACCTTTCAACAATATCCCCTGTAACCCTGGCTGCCCAGTTCCTCATCATTTTCGAAAAATTGCCAAGGCCAGCCTCGACAGCCGACTCAGCCACATATTTATGCTGCATGTCGCCACCGCCTTCCCATTCGCATTTATAAAGTTCGTCTGCTTTCTCGTCTAGATCCTGGCCATGCCGTGGAATCCCCCAGTCCGGGGCGTATCCTCCCCACAGCCTGACAGCTGGGGCGAACTTTATCGGTAGCACTGACGGGTCTACCGGGAAAGTCATGTAGTCTTGTCCTGCATTCTGTCCCATATTATCACAAACACCAGTATTCAACCCTCTCGGGATCAGCGGCGATGTCTGGTATCGGAGCCAGATCCGGAACGTTGCTTCGAAGTACCGGCATGCCCCTTCTCTCGAGGATTCCCTGGGTGTTCGTATCGGGATTGAATCCTATCGCTATTCCGCCACTATCCTTGACTCTCTGCATGCTCTCCACGTCCGGCTGGATGCCTCCAATGAGCAATACCTCGCCATCATTGCATCTTCCATTAAGCCCGTCAAGGGCTTCTTTCATGCAGTGGTATGGGCCTCTCGACTCGCCGATAACCATGTAATCGCAGTCAATCATGGAGCCGTCGAACACGACGCGATCTATCCCCACGCGGACTTCTGTTGGGGCGGCTTCAATATAATCCACTTTTCCTACTTTTGCAGCCACCTGGTATAAGAAAGGAGCAAGGTCGTTGCTAGCAGCCACCTGGATTATATCTTCCCCCTTCAATTCCCTGATCGCGTCGCTGGCTCCCTTTGTGAACTGCAGTCCGCTGACCGCATCCTTGATCATGCCCCCTGTCACGCCGTCAGAAACGGAAATGCCCATTCCGGCAAGCCTCTCGATGACCTTCGCCCGGTATGCCTCTATCTCTTCTTTGTTATGCCATGAGCCCGGGTATGGCCCGGCCATCAGAAGGCCGATTATGCCCAACACGTTCTTGAACTTGTCGACTCCCTGCCTCAGATACCCTGAGAGCCCGTTGACATCCGAACTTCTCAAGTACTCATTATCGCATAGGTTCTGGGCAACCCTAGCGGCATCCCTATCAGAACCGCTCAGGTAATTAAGACTGCCCATCCCCTTGTACCACACGCCTTCTGGCGTCCATATCACCGCTTTTATCGACATGGTATCGTTAGTATGTATTCCGCAGAAACTTTTTTAAACCTATTTACATCCAAATCGGCGAAAACGGGAGCGCGAAATCAATTAAAAACACGCCCCGAACAACAGAATATGAGGAAGTTCGACTCTCTCATTCACATGAAGAACCTGGGCCTGAACGTCGGGGAGCTAAAGGAGTTTAAATATTCCCAAAAAGAGGAGCTTTTTCAGTTCGCCCGCTACCTCCTAAAAAAATACAAAGGCCTGATATGCAGGTTAGACTTCCCTGAGCACTTGGATAAGAAGCCTGTCGGGCTCCCATACCTTACAGACTGCAAGGACTTCGGCCAGTTTGAGCGTTTCGTTACGGAGCACAAGGACAAGTACACTTACATCCTATTGAATATGATCGGAAACGAGAAGATGATAATGGCAGCTTATGTCTATCTTGATGATTTCAAGAGGCTCCGGGGGGAGATGAATGATGTCGACAGGGTAGGTGACATGAATCCCAGGAGAAGAACACCAAAAATCTCAAACCGGTCTGCGTCGGCCCTGGAGGAGAATACGATGAGAGGTTAAACAAGGTCAGGTCAGACCTGATAAGGGCCAGGATACCTCCACACAACATCGTCGAGCTTGCGATATTTTTGATTGATGGAAAGCCCGTTCCATTCTACAAGCAGCTTCGGGGGAGATTTCTGATTTTCGAATTATCCAGGATATTAATCTGCAGCCAGAATCATTTCTTCAAGTCATACTGGTTGATTACCCGCAGAT
>CAYRIP010000001.1:11294-24014 GCA_964424395.1 uncultured archaeon
GCCTTTCTTGATCCAGCAGAACATCATCTCTCTCCCGCCTTACAATACCTCTTCCCCAATCCTTCTCAATCACTTCCATCCACGCCTTTGATGCGGGGGTGAAATTTACGTATCCCTCATCCATGATTTGCATAAAATCCACATAACGAGGATCCGTGCTTTCAGGTTCCATCGGCCTCGGCTCTGTGAGTCCTTCTAAGTCGAATAGCCATCCCGTATATCTCTTCTTAGAATCGGTGTAGTAGGCCCACATCCTTCCGTTCGGCTGAATGGCCACAGTGATGTTTTCCCTGGTTTTGATGATAGTGTGTTCATGAAGGTTGCGGAACTTATTCAAATCACCCGGTCTGTTCTCAACACCGCTCTCTTCACGAGTCTCTCTCTGGCCGCCATGTAGGTATGTCTCGTTCGTATCCAGCCGCCCGCTAGGTATGACGATGCTCGTGCCTCTGAGCTTATCATCCGTCTTGGTCCTATCCACCACTAGTAGTTCCCCGTCCCTCATAACATGACCCCATGCTGTCTGAACGTATGGCTCGCCGATTAGGCCGTAAGCCCTAAGGACATCAGCTACAGTCTTTTTACCTCTGTATAATACCATTTTATCACCAGTTAACTACAATAAAGTGGTTAATGTTACCTTTTATAAAGCTTCCTCATGCTGAAGAAATAAAAAGAGCATGATGAAAGGTGTAGTTATGGATGAGATTCTCGAAGTCGTCGATGAGCAGAACAGAGTGATAGGAACGGAGAAGAGAAGCATCATAACCAAGAAGAACCTGCTCAGAAGGGTGATAGCCTTATTGATTCTGAAAGGGGACGACGAGGTCCTGCTAGAGATGCGCTCCCACGATAAGGACATTAATCCCGATTGCTGGTCCTTCTCGGTCGCCGGGCACGTGAAGCCCGGCGAGAGGCCTGATGATGCATTGAAAAGGGAGACACGCGAGGAGCTTGGTTGTGAAGTCAACGCCGAATTTGTAAGGCTCTTCCGCCCGGAGGAAAAATTCCCGGGGTTTTTCCTCTACGTCTATGTCGCAAGGCTAGGAGCCTCCGCGAAGGCATCCGATTTCAATCTGCGAGAGTCGGTTAAGGCGAGGTTCTATGAGAGGTCTCAGATCCTCGACAATGACAAAGAGAAGTTCTCGCCGCATTTTCTTTGGGTTTATAGATGGCTTGTCGAGAACGGGAAGATATGATGAAAATATCTAGATATCCAGCAGCTCTCCGACCAATCCCGGGAACTGGGAAGGCAATGCCTGCCTGTAGCCCGAAATCCTATCGGGAAGCTCATATCCCTGAGGAGCCGCGACAGCATGCATGCCCAATGACCTTGCGACAGCCAGGTTCATCGCCGCGTCATCGTATACGATGATCCTTTGGGTGGGAATTTTCGTATCCTCTTGGAAAGCCCTAAGCTGATCGGGCCTTTCGCCGTGGTCCTGGTCGTAGATGCCTTCTGGCATCGGAAGATTGTTAAATTCCCACATGTCCCTTATGTCTTTTGCCTTCTTGCTGCTCACTACCCATGTGCCGATTCCCATTATTCCCATTTCGTTGAGCTGCTTTAGCATACCTGGAACTCCTTGATAGAGCGGCTGTTCCGCGATCCATCCGGCCATGTCATTGCGCTTTTTCACATCCCTTCGCTGGTAGAATTTCTCCCTGTGAACCCTCGCATCATCTCTTCTGTAGCTCTTCGAAAGCCCCGGCAGATCCTGGGGGACAACCCCGTCGTTATCCAAGACCGCGAATATCGCAGAGAAGTAATCCTCGATCATCAGGATGTGCGGCCTTATATCTCTTAATACGACCTCGTATGGAAGGGGGAATTGTTTCCCGTCGTGTAAATCTGCCCAAGTCTCTACGATTCTATAATAATTCTCCCTGGCGCTGTCAGCAACCGTCCCGTCCATGTCCAGGGCTATCCCGGCATTTATCATATGTCCAATAAGAAAATAAAATAATTTATAGGGGAAATGTTTTGGTATCAGACGATACTTGTGATTATTGCTTCATCAGTTCATCGATGATTCCCACATCATCTAAAGGTATTGCATCTTCCCATTGCGCTCTGAACGCGTCCCTCCACCGGGTTCCCTCATTGGAATCGAAAACCGTGAGATTGTGTGCGATCTTGTTCTTCTGGTCCTTGTCCCTTATCGAGTATACGACACCCTTATCTCCAACAAGGGTCGCATACTTCATCTCCGGGATGTTATCACCAATTCTTATCGGGAAGACTCCGGGTCCCAGTTTCAGGTATTCAGCGAGGATATTCTTTGCTTCTTCAACGAATTGTGGGTATTTTTTCAGATTGTCGATAGTCCCCTTCTTGTCGGCGAAATATCTCCTCATCCTGCCATCTCCGAACGCGCTCGAAACACAAAGCCGAAGCATATCGAAATAAGCCGACCTCATGAGATTTTTCTTAAGTAACGTAACGGTGTCCTTGTATTCTAGGGGTTTAGCTTCGGTGGGCAGTATGACTCCGGGCGATGTAGCTGTAAGGTCGACCTGTTTGTTGCCTGGAAGAAGATGCCATATACCGAAGTTCTCGTATGCCTCTGTTGAGCCTTTTGCCGGGTACACGGGCTCGATATTCATCGCAAATTCGCCAAGCTCACCGAGCATTGCGAATCTCTTCGCGAGCTCTTCGGTTGAAGCCAGCTTATCTGCCGCCTGGGCAAAATACCTATCATGGGCCTTGGTGACATAGCTCCTGTCCCTCTGCAGCAACGGGGGATCGGTGAATATCTCCTGCTCCACTTCGGTGGGCCAGTTCTTCACGTAACCGCCAAGGATTAGCGGCATCGTTATCATTCTGGTTATGATGTGGTTGAAGGCCCCCTTTATCTGACCGTCTTGTGTGAGAATCCCAAGATCCGTCAGGGCCTGGCTCTCATAGTCGATAGGTGCGGGAACCTTTGTGTCGGACATCTTCCTTACTTGCGTGAATCCGTGAAGGTCTTTAGGCATATCTACGTAGGTCGGTTGTGCCTGCCTCCCGCTAAGATAATGTGCTCCGATGCATGCGACATCGTCTATCACCTCGGCGGAGTACAGCCCATCAAGTAGGGATACTATCTGCGGCCTAACGTCATCCATCAAATCACCAATAGTCAGTTTTATCGGTAAAAATTTAAATCACTTTCCCAGCAATGTCCCACCACCTCCCACCGCTTAGAATTAAGATTAATAAGCCTTTCTATCAACATGAAAACATGAGGAAATACGAAGCCCTGATGCACCTAAAGGACCTCGGCCTGTACGTCGGCGAGCTGAACGAGTTCGAGTACTCAGAGAAGGAAGAGATGTTCAAGTATGCCAGGTACCTCATCAAGAAGTTCGGGGGCCTGATAGTTAGGACGGACTGGCCCAAGGGCGCCGAGTACGTCCCTCCCGTGGGACTGCCCTTCATATCGCCCTGTAAGGAGTTCAAGCGGTTCGAGGAGTTCGTCGAGAAGTACAGGGACAAGTACGCATACATGATGCTTCAGATGTGCGATTACCAGACCGTTATTCTCAGCGCTTACGTTTACCTGGACGAGCTCAAGAGGCTTCACGTTGAATACAACGACGTAGACAAGGTCAACATGCGAGACGCCATGGCGATATCCAAGAACCTGAAGAGCATGGTCATCGAGCCGGGCAACTACGACGAGAGGCTGGCCAAGGTACGCTCGGACCTCATCAGGGCAAGGATCCCTCCTCACAAGGTCGTCGAGCTTAGCGTCTTTGACGTGAACGGAAGGGCCGTACCAATGTACAAGCAGTTTAGGGGAAATTTCTAATCCTTTCTTTGGACCTAGCTGACTTCGTCTTTTTCCAAACTCCCCGGCATAGGATATTTAAACCTTGCTTTGAAAAAAGAAATCATCAAATTGGAAGGTGATGTTCATGAGTTTTAGGGGATTTGTCGACGTTATGGAGAAAAACGGCAAGCTGGTGAAGGTTTCAAAGGATGTTTCCAAGAAGCTTGAGGCCAGCGCTATATTGACTGAGCTTATCGAGAAGCCGGTGCTTCTTGAGAAGATCAAGGAGAGTGAGTTTCCCGTCGCCGGGAACCTGTGCATATCCAAGGAGGCGTTCGCCGACTATTTCGGGGTCAAGCCAAGCGAGCTGGTCCCCATGCTGATAAACGCCATCGACAATCCATCGAAGCCTGAGGTCGTCACCGAGGCGCCCTGCCAGGATGTCGAGATGGAGGAGGTCGACCTCGACAAGCTTCCCATACTCTACCACTGCTCAAAGGACGGCGGGAACTACGTGAGCGCAGGATGCTTTCTCATAAAGGACCCCCAGACGGGTCAGAACCTTGACATACACAGGTGCATGCAGATAGGCAAGAACAGGTTCGCCATAAGGATAGTCAAGAAGAGGGACTTCGACAAGGCCCTTCAGAACGCCGGCGGGGAGATGGACGCCGTGATGGTGGTCGGGAACTCCCCGAACGTGCTGCTTGCGTCGGCCACCTCGGTCGCGACGGATAGGGACGAGATGGAGATCGCAAACACCTTGGAGTCCCTAAAGATTGTCAAGGCGAAGACCTGCGACATAATGATACCCGCGGATTCCGAGTTCGTCCTCGAGGGAAGGATACTTAATGAGAAGGCCGACGAGGGCCCGTTCGTCGACCTGACGGAGACCTACGATTTCGTAAGGCAGGAGCCCGTCTTCGAGATCAGGAAGATCACCCACAGGAAGGGCGCCATATGGCACGGACTGCTGCCAGGCAAGCTCGAGCACAGGATTCTCATGGGCATGCCAAGGGAGCCGACGATTTTCAAGAAGGTCAACGAGGCAGGCGTCAAGTGCCTGGACGTGAGCGTGAATCCGGGGGGATGCTCGTGGCTGCACGGTATCGTGCAGATAGACAAGAGAAGCGAGGAAGACCCCCTGAAGGCAATCAATGCCGCCCAGGAGGGGCACAAGTCCATGAAGCATGTCTTCATCGTCGACAAGGACATAGACATCTCGGACCCTATGCAGGTTGAGTGGGCCATGTCAACGAGGTTCCAGGCGAACAAGCACATGGACATCAAGGAGAATTCCATAGGATCGTCGCTTGACCCCAGCGCGGTCCCCGGCACAAAGGAGACATGCAAGGTGGGGTTCGACCTTACTGCGCCGGTCGGAGAGGCGAGGAAGAACTTCGAGAAGGCTGAGTTCCCTAAGGTGAACCTGAAGGACTTCGTGGAGCAATAAGATGCCCTGGGAGAAATGGTACCCGATTCTTTTGAAAGAGATGGAAGCAGAGGTTGAGAGGTCACCTAAGATATCGCCATCTCACAAGACCGACCACATCCTTAGGGTCTGGGAAACCGCAAAGGGTATATGCGAAAGGCTTGGAGGCGATCTTGAGGTAATGATCGGCGCGGTGATGCTGCACGACCTTGGCAGGCATCACGGCCTTGTCGTGCATGGTGAGAAGTCTGCAGAGCTGGCGAAGCCCATTCTCGAGAAGATAGGATTCCCTCCTGATAAGATACCGAAGTCGCTAGAGGCGATGGCCCAGCACGACTATGAGTTCCCGCGCGAGAAGAGGAAGCTGCTCGAATCGAAGATACTGAACGATGCGGACAGGATCGACGTCTTCGGGGTGATCGGGGTATACAGGCATGTGCTTTTCATCAACGCCGGAAGGATGAAGATCGAGGAAGTCATTCCCATATCGAAGACGAGATGGGACAGCATCATGCTCCCTGAGAGCAGGGAATTGGCGAAAGCCGATTACGATTACATTGTCAACTTTTTTAAAGTTTTAATGGAAAAGATGCATACAGGCTGATATCATGGAACTAACACAAGAAGAGCAGGAGATGCTCGACGGGAAGCATGGGAACGCTGTCAAGAGCAGCATGAGCATACTCGCTTCCCTGGGCGAGATATTCGGCGCCAAGAGGCTCATCGATGTAGCCAGCGTGCAGATCGCCGGGGTCTCCTATCACAATCTTGGGGAGGCAGGCCTTGCTTATCTCTCGGACCTTGCGAAAGACGGGAAGGTCAGGGTCCTGACCACGCTCAATCCGGCGGGGATGGACATGGAGAACTGGAAGAACCTTGGCATCTCGCCCGACTTCGCGGAGAAGCAGATCAGGGTCATCGATGCCTTCAAGCAGATGGGCGTGATCGCCACATGCACCTGCACCCCGTATTTCATCGGGAACAATCCCCATTACGGTGAGCATGTTTCCTGGAGCGAGAGCTCCGCGGTATGCTACGCCAATTCCGTCCTGGGGCTGAAGACGAACAGGGAAGGGGGGCCGAGCGCCCTTGCTTCCGCGCTGACCGGCAAGACCCCCGAGTTCGGGTTGCACCTGGATGAGAACAGGCAGGCCGAGGTCATAGTCGACGTCCAGGCCGACATCAGGACGGTCCCTGATTTCGGCGCCCTCGGGTATGCGATAGGCAAGAAGATAGGCAAGAAGGTTGCACTGATTAAGGGAATCAAGAAGGCGAGCGTCGAGCAGCTAAAAAGCTTCTGCGCATCCGTCGCGACATACGGGGGGACCGCGCTTTTCCACATGGAAGGGATCACGCCGAACAGGACGACCGTCCCTACCGAGAGCGTGACCATCACCGAGGATGAGATCTCACAGGCCAAAAAGGACCTCAATGACGCGGATGAGATAGACCTGATAGGCATAGGATGCCCGCATCTCAGCCTTAAGGAGATCGTTGAGGTCGCGAAGATGCTCGAGGGCAAGCATGTGAAGAAGGAGACATGGATATGCGTCGCCAGGCCGATAAAGAAGATCGCGGACCAGATGGGATACTCAAAGACCATCGAGGACTCAGGAGCGAAATTCGCCTGCGACACCTGCATGGCGGTCGCTCCGCTGAAGGGAAGGTTCAAGGGGCTTGCTACCGATTCCGCGAAAGGGTGCTTCTACGGTAGGGGGAAGAACTCGTTCAAGACGAAGTTCGCAACCATCCCCGAGCTCATAGAGGAGGCGACCAAATGATCCTCGAGGGAAGGAAGGTCGCGAGCGGGAAGGCCGAGGGGGAGGCTCTCGTCTCCACGGACGGTATTTCATTCTACGGCGGCGTCGAGCCCGAGACGGGTAAGGTAGTCGAGAAGGGGCACCCGCTCGAAGGGCGGAGCGTCACGGGCAAGATACTGGTCTTTCCTGCAGGCAAGGGAAGCACGGTAGGCTCCTACGCACTCTATGACATGAAGAAGAGGGGAACCGGTCCCGCAGCCATAATCAACAAGGAGATCGAGACGATAGTAGCCGTCGGGGCGATCATCTCTGAGATACCGTGCGTGGACAAGATCGACATAGGGAAGATTAAGACCGGTGACAGGGTCGTCGTGGACGCCGATGCGGGAACCGTGGAAGTCGCCGGTTGAGAAGAAATCTTTTATTTCTGTTTTCGCAAACTATTCTCAGGTAGCGATGAGAGGGAAATACGGACTGCTTGCGGGATTTATGAGCTTGTTCTTGCTTTTCGGTGCCTACGGCTGCGAAAGGAAAGAGAAGGAACCGGAAGCACGTCCGGCATATCAGGTTGTTGAGACAGGGGAGAATGAATACAGGGTACAGTCCTTCGTCGATCCTCCACCGAAGGTTAGCATCGAAACCGTGCCCTGGGGGAATTCGACGGGAACGGAAGCGAGGATTTCTGTGGAGGTCGTTGACAACAAGGCGGGAAATTCCGGAATAGATGAGGTGGTTGTATATGAGGATGGTAAACCCATCAAAAATTACCAACTTGACGGCAAAATTAGAAAATTTTCCGATACGATCCGGGTATATTCCTTCGTAGAAGGCAATCGGTCCTATAAAGCGATAGCAACCGACCTTGCTGGGCAGACATCCGAGGCAAATAGGATAATGCATTTTTCAGGCGAGGTCAATGACCTGCCGCCGAGAATCCAGAGATTCATATTGACCGAAAGCGGATTCGATTTCGGTATCTACGACCCCGGGGAGAAAAGCGGCATAAAGGAAGTCACACTATTTGAGGATGACAAGCCGCTTCATGTATGGGAGAATCCGGGTTTCAGTGGTGCCGGGTTTTATATACCGGATGGCAGGGTAGGTACACACGAATATAAACTGCAAGTGGGAGACATAGGCGGGCATGTAACAACATCGGATATAATCGAAGTGGATTACGGAAAGAGCGCTCCCCTGAACTGAGGTAGGTTTTCTGGGCTCGACACGGAAAATGTTTAGACAATGTTTTATAAAGCTTAGGGGAAATCCCATATTATGCCCAAGAGAATAGTCGTCGGGATATCTGGCGCCTCATGCATATTCCTTGGAGTCAAGATGCTCAAGCTCCTGAGGAAGGCTGGCGTCGAGACTCACCTGGTCATCACGGAGACCGGCAAGAAGGTCGTCAAGGACGAGACCGGCATGCCCCATGATGGTGTAGAGAAGCTGGCTGACAAATCTTACGACAGCCATGATTTCTTCGCTTCAATAGCCTCCGGGTCATACAAGACGGACGGTATGGTGGTGATCCCGTGCTCCATGAAGACCCTCGGAGGGATAGCGAGCGGCAACTCCTCAAACCTTCTTCTCAGGGCGGCAGATGTCTGCCTGAAGGAGAGAAGGAAGCTGGTCCTTGTGACGAGGGAGACGCCGCTGAACCTCATCCATATAAGGAACATGGAGACGGTGACGCTGGCGGGCGGTGTCATCATGCCCCCGATGCCGTCATGCTACACGAAACCGAAGACCATCGACGAAGCCGTCACACATATGCTGGGCAAGGTCTGCGACCAGTTCGGCATCGACATAGGCTACGAGAGATGGGAATGAAAAATTAATCGGAAATACCCGGATTTCTTAATATTTTTTTCATTTATCCCCGTGCAGTAATAAATATATATTTTTATGTTAAAAATCATCATGGCAGCCGAAGCTGGCATGCGCAGGGGAAAGCGGAATGTGTTCTTCTCAGATACGCATATAGGCAGCCCGAACTTCACACAGGAAAGGGAGTACATGTTCTATGATTTCCTGAACCACGGCCTCGATGAGGACGTTGACGCCGCATATGCCCTGGGTGATGGATTCGACCTTATCCTGGAGGAATGGAGGAGCATCATATCTAACAGGAGGCTGGTGAACAGGCTGAACGAAGCCGGAGAGAAGGTCGGGGAATTCCATGTCTTGGTGGGGAACCATGACATAGGCCTTGACCAGATGGGCGACTGGGGAGTGGTTTTCCCGCATCTCACTCTGCATGGGGCCACAGAGAAATCCATAGTCTTAAGGGAGAGGGTGGGCAACGAATTCTCCCCCAAGGCGGCGGTCAATACCCTGAGTTCCGGAACCCACATAAGGCCTTATGGAAAGGATATCATCATCGCCCACGGATATGAGTTCGACCATTATTTCTCCGGAGACCCAAAGAGGTACGACACAGTCATCCGGATGGCCGGAAACCTGAAGAGGGTGATTGGGAAGAACGCAGACAGCAGGCTGCTAAATTTCTGGGAGACCCTAAGGGACGGCCTGGGTGCGGACCCTGAGATGATAGGAAACAAAAAGGAGCTTTTGCTTGCCGCAAGGGACGCTGCGCTTTACAGGCCTGTTGAGGGTGCTGTCGTCAGGAGGCAAACACCCCTTCATGCCGTCATATTCGGACACACCCATGAGCAGGCAAAGCAGAAACTGCGTGACGAGGTGCGTGAGAACAGGAACATGATAAAGACATGGTATGTGAACACTGGATGCTGGATCGACAATGGCAGATACAAGGGCTCCGACTTCTCTGTACTTTACAAGAACGGCCAGATAAGGAATTACCAATGGGAGAATCTGCGGTTGTGAGAAGGTTGTCTATTGCTAGCTTCAGGTCCCTTCATCCCAGCTTGAGAGGTACTTCTTCTGAACCGGTGTGAGGCTGTCTATTGTCACACCCATGGACTTCAGCTTGAGCTTTGCGATCTTCCTGTCTATGATCTCGGGTATCCTGTAGACCTCGTTCCCAAGCAGCTTCCCTTTCTTCACGAGCCATTCGGCGCCGAGGGCCTGGTTGGCGAAGCTCATGTCCATCACGCTGGGGGGATGCCCCTCGGCTGCTGCTAGGTTCACGAGCCTTCCTTCCGCAAGGACGTAAAGCTTCTTCCCCCCTGCGATGGTGTGCTCGTCCACTTCCGGCCTGATCTTCCTCTTCCTCTTCGTGATAGCCATAAGGTCCTTGAGATTGAGCTCCACATCGAAGTGCCCGGAGTTCGCGAGGATGGCCCCGGACTTCATCTTCTTGAAATGCTCCTTTCGGATAATGTCCCTGTCGCCTGTCGCTGTCACGAATATGTCCCCAATCTCGGCGGCCTTGGACATAGGCATCACGGAGAAGCCGTCCATCACGGCCTCAAGGGCCCTCAGGGGATCGACTTCTGTCACTATGACATTGGCTCCCATACCCTTCGCCCTCATGGCGATGCCCCTCGAGCACCAGCCGTAGCCACCGACGACGAAGGACTTGCCGGCTATCAGAACAGATGTCGCCCTTATTATCCCGTCAAGGGTGGACTGACCGGTGCCGTATCTGTTATCGAAAAGGTACTTTGTGAAAGAATCATTAACAGCGACTATGGGATACTTGAGCACGCCTTCCTTCTCCATTGCCCTGAATCTGATCACGCCTGTTGTGGTCTCCTCAGTTCCGGCGATGATGTCCTTGAGCAGGGCCTTCTTCTTGGTGAGTATCCTAGTGACGAGATCCCCGCCGTCGTCCATGGTGATGTGCGGCCTGTTGCCGAGGACCTTGTCGACGCACCAGTAATAGTCCTTGTTGTTGACGCCCCTCCATGCGAAGACATCGATGCCTTCCTTGACGAGCGCCGCCGCGATGTCGTCCTGGGTCGAGAGCGGGTTCGATCCGCATATGGATACCTTCGCCCCCCCAGCCTTAAGCGTCTTCATCAGGACGGCCGTCTCCTTCGTCACGTGGAGGCAACAGGAAATCCGGATGCCCTTGAGCGGTTTTTCCTTACTGAACCTCTCCATTATGCTCATGAGAACAGGCATCCTTGACTCAGCCCACTCTATCTTCAGCCTGCCTTCCCCCGCCAGCTTGATGTCCTTGACCTTGCTCATCGATACCATCCAAATTAATCGTAATCAATTTTAGGTTGCGTTATTTATAACTTGCCCGGTATGTTTTCAAATCCATTTCGATTGTAAACAGCATTTCCCCGTCCATTTTTTTCGGTATCAGCCTAAAAACTTAAAACCTGCCCTGACATAAAATATCTCATGAAGGACCTCATCATCCTGAAGATCGGCGGTTCCATCTGCACAGAGAAGTCGAAAGGGGAATTCAAGGTCAAGGCTGGGACCGTTGAGAGGATCGCATCAGAAATAGTTGAAGCCCGCAAGCTGAAGGGATTTAGGATGATCCTGGTCAACGGGGCGGGTCCTTTCGGGCATGTCAACGTCACGGAGTACGACATCGATGATGGCCTCAGAACGGAAAGGGATTACGAGGGATTCATAAAGACCATATGCGACTGCAGCTATGTGAACTACACGGTCAGCGAGGCCATGAGAAGCAAGGGCCTCCTGACGCTTCCGTTCCCAAGCTCAAGCGTCATAATGCAGGCGAAGAAGAGGATAGTATCCTTCTCAATAGATCCCATAAAGAGGCTGTGGGATGCCAATGAAGATATCATCCCCGTCATGAACGGGACCATGGTCCCCGACTCGGCGCTGAATGGCTCTGTGGTCGGCGGGGACGCGGTAATAGAGTACCTGGCTGACAGGATGCGCGCCAAGTTGGTCATCTTCGCGGTCGATGTAGACGGCATCTACACTACCAATCCTCATCACGACAAGAAGGCGAAGCTTATAGACACCATATCCAAGGACAACTTCCCCGATTTCAAATACGGCATCTCGGGATCTTCGAGCACCGACGTTACCGGAGGGATGCTTGGGAAGGTGGTGAAGCTGCTGTCCGGTAAGACCACGACCCTTATCGTGAACGGCAACAAGCCGGGGCGGGTCAGGGATGCGCTTATCGGTAAACCCGTAAAGGGAACAATTATAAAACCATAGGGTAACGAATTGATATCATGAAGACTCAGAAGAGGAAGAAGGGCCACCTGAGCGTGTGCCTGAGCGAGGACGTCCAATCCGGGCGGCCGAACGGTCTTGAGCGATACGAGCTTGTTCACGCCGCTCTTCCCGAGATGGACAGGGGGGATGTCGATACCTCGACGTCCTTTCTGGGAAAGCATTTCACTGCGCCTATCATCATAGAGGCCATGACCGGAGGGACAAGTGAGGCCTCTAGGATTAACCGAAACCTGGCCAGGGCTGCCGAGGAGCTCGGTGTGGGCATGGGGGTCGGCTCCCAGAGGGCCATGATAGAGAGCCCCCTGCTCGCATCAACCTATGATGTGAGAAGCGTTGCGCCGCACATATTCCTGGCAGGAAACATAGGCGCGGCCCAGATAAATGAGATCGGGGTCGGCAAGCTCGCAAGCGCCGTCAAGTATGACGCGGAGGGCGATATAGAGTGCGCCCTCGGTTTCGAAGATAACGAAATTACCACAGTCAGCTATCATACCGATAGAAACGACGATGGATATACCGACCTCATTACGACCCATGAAGCCTCGGGTACCTTCACCCATGAAGGCATTACCGTAACCGCAGACTGGACTGAAGGCGATAAGCTCCAAGAGACCTATTACTACCTTATAGACAATGAGCTTTACGGTGACCTCGATGAGCGCAAGATGGTCGA
>CAYRIP010000002.1:0-19708 GCA_964424395.1 uncultured archaeon
CGAGGCCAAACACCCTGGTCTACCCCAAGGACATCATGATGCAGGTGAGAGGCGGGGCCGTCGCCTTCCACGGGTCGCTCGAGAGGTGGGCCAACCCCATGTCTGTCGGCACCGAGAACTACGAGAGCACGAGGGTCGGCTGGGACCTCATACTCGACATCGACTGCGAGAGCACCGAGCACGGTAAGGTCGCCGTGTCGGTCTTCATAGACGCACTAAGGAAGCACGGGGTGAAGAGCGTATCGGTGAAGTTCACCGGAGGCACCGGATTCCACATGGGGATCCCCTTCGAGGCGATGCCTTCCGTCGTCGACTACAAGATGACGAGCGAGCAGTATCCAGAGCTCGCCAGGAGGATTGCACAGTACCTGAAGAAGTTCGCCAGGGAGGAGCTTGAGAGCGCGATGCTGAAGAGATGGAGCATCGAGGAGCTCGCCGAGCAGACGGGCCAGCAGGTGGGGGCCATCATGACGCAGGACGGCATCGACCCATACAGGGTCGCCAATGTGGATCCCATACTGATATCACCAAGGCACCTGTTCAGGATGCCTTATTCTCTCCACGAGAAGAACCACCTGGTCTCGATCCCCCTCGCGCCCGAGGATGTCATGGGATTCAAGCGGGAGGACGCAGAGCCTGGGAAGGTCCATGCCCGGCCGACCTGGCTCTCGAAGGCCGAGGACAACGAGGCCGCTATGCTGGTCGTCGAGGCCGTCGACTGGTGGGTGAAGGAGAAGTCCCGAAAGGAGAAGAGGGTCCGGCGCGAGATAACGCTGGACAGCGCCGTTCCAATAGAGCTCGCCCCGCCGTGCATACAAAACATCCTGAAGGGACTGTCAGACGGCAAGAAGAGGAGCCTCTTCGTGCTGCTCAATTATCTCTCATCGCTCAAGTGGGGCTGGGATGATATAAGCGAGTTCCTCGTCAAGTGGAACGAGAAGAACAGGCCCCCCCTGAGGGAGAGCTATATCAGGGGGCAGGCGAGATGGCACAAGAACAGGGGAAAGGCGCTTCCGCCGCCGAACTGCGCGAATCTGGGATACTACGAGGACTTCGGGGCATGCAAGCCGGACGGGATCTGCGGCGGGCAGAAGAAGAGCATCAAGAACCCCATGAACTACGCCCTCAGGAAGCTGAAGAAGAAGTGAGCGGCCTCATACGGCTGACGCGTTCCTGGAGTACGGCTGCCTCTTCATCATGAGCCAGTATCCGAACATGCTGAGGGCGAGCAGGGCTATCACGAATCCCATTATGAACAGCGGATTGATGATTATCTGCCCCTCTATCGAAGGCGTGACGGGTGTCGTATCGTTCCTCCTGGCGGCCGCATAGTCTATCATGTCCTGGCAGTTGTCTATGGCGAGCTGGGTGAGCCTCCTCGCCTCGGCTATGTCACCGCTCTCAAGGGACGCCTCCGCCTGGACTATCAGGCCGAAGAGCTCCATGCACTCGGGGTTCTCCTCGAACATGTCCTTGACGAGCACGATCTTCACAACGAGCTCCGTCTTGTTGGTCTTAAGCGGCCTTATCGTGATGCTCGCGCTCTCCACGATGTTCGGATAGGCCGCGTCCCCGAAGACCTGGACGAGGTATGTCTTGTTCGTGTCGAGCTCGCCGGTGGTGATGTTGAGCCACGTGGAGACGTTATCGCGTATGCCGAGCTCAGGGAAGAAGGTGTCCTGGAGGGTAAGGGTTATGTTGGACTCGTTTGTCACAGCCGTGAGGTTGATATCCAGGAGGTCGTACTGCCCGTCGTTGAATATTACAATCTTCGCCATGGTGCTCCGTCCCTCCTCGACCATGACCACGGCCGGAACGATTATCTCCATCGATGCCACCCTCGGGGTCGGGTAAGACGTGCTCGGCGAGGGCTTCGTCTGGGGGGGCTTGTACTCGACTACCAGAGTCACGTTGTTGGATGTGTTCGTCAGCGCGGAGTCGTTGGCAACGAATGCTATCCAGGATGTTCCGTACCACGTGCCCTGGGGTGTCAGCGTGACCTCGTGGCTCAGGGGGTTGATGACCACGTCGACATGCGATCCCCCGACATATGAATAGGTGAGGACCTCACCGTAGTCGTCCTCAAAATAGTTGTCAAGGTCTATCGCCGTGATGGATGTCTGGGACTGCCAGGTTATGGGGGTCGATATGTTCATTATGAGCCTTGGCGGCCTGTTCACGTCGAAGATCTTCACAAGGAGCGTCCTGTTGTTCTTCAGGCCGAAGCTGTCCTCGACCACCAGCGTGTAGTTCCTCGTGGCGTTCGTGTAGTTCAGGGAGTCATCATACGACGGGGTGAAGAAGTGCATGACATTTGATGTGGAGTTGCAGTTTGGGGTCGTCTTCGCAAGCCTCTGCGTCGGCTGCATCCAGTCGAGGTAGAAGTAGCATGTCAGAGGATCGCCGTCGGGGTCGCTCGCCCTGTGCCAGAACATCTTGCTCGACCCCTCCACCAGGTCGCTGCAGTCGCTGTTCTGGCAGGACCAAATGACAATGTTCGGGTAGTCGTTCGTGCTATATACCGTCATGTTGACCAGCTCGTAGCCGGTCGCGTTGTAGGGGACCGTCGTGTTCCCGGTGTCCATCGCGGTCAGGTTCGCGGTATAGTTGCCCGTCTGTGGGTCGCCCGGATTGAAAGTGGCCTTCCCCGTGGACAAGTTCATGGAGAACAGGTTGCAGGGACCCGGGGTGTCAAGCGAGCACGTGAAGCTGACGTTGTAGTAAATCGGCGTGTTGTTCTCCTCATCGACGGTCAGTATCGTCAGGTTGTAGATGTTTCCCTCCGTGAAGGGGATGGTGCCGTTTATGGGGAAGTAATACGTTACGTTCGTCCCGTTGCTGGTCTGGTTGCTTATCGCAAGGGAGATGAATTCGGGGGGATCGTTCACGGCGTATATGGATATGTTGATTGTCGAGTAATCGAACTTACCCTCATTGTCCGTGATGGTCAGGTTGAATGTGTAGTTGCCCTGCCAGGACTCGTTGTCGGCGGTGAAGTTAAGAAGACCGACCTCGTTGACCTCGCTGAAGGGTATGTTTCCCGAGCAATTCCCCCCCGGAGGCAGCGTTCCGCTGGCGGTGCATGAAAGCAGCGTGAATCCGTAAGCGAGGCTGTCCCTGTAAGGCGTATGCAGGTCTATGTCGGGGTCCGTGAGCAGCAGGCAGTTCTTTGCGTTCTCCGCGATGACAAGGCCCAGCGGATACGTCGTGCCCGGATCCGAGCAAGAGGTGAAGTTTATCACATGCGGGGGGTCGTTTACGTTCCAGACCGTGAGGTTAATATGATGGCTGGACGTCCTGTTCCATATGTCCGTCGCATTGATCTCGATCGTGTAGTTACCGACCTGGTCGTTAGTGACGGGGGTGTAGTTCATGGTCGAGTTGTAGAATGGCGGGTACGTGGCGTCGCTCATGTTGATGAAAAACATCGTATAGGAAAGGAATGACAGGTTCCTCCAAAGCGTCCTGTAGGTCACGTTAAGCGTGTCGTTCTCGGCGTCGGTGATGTTGAACTCGTGCCAGTAGTTCTCGGTCTGGTTCAGGACCATTGATTGGGGCGCGTTGATCGACGGGGGCCAGTCGGGAACCAGGGTGAGGTTTATGTATGTCCAGTTAACAAGCCCACCCTCGTCGGTCACGGTCAGGTTCAAGGTGTAATTGCCGGTGTCGTTCCTCTCGGCCTTTATGCGGAAGTAAGCGGCGGTGTTGCTTATCTTCGTGAGGTTGAACGTCGAGTTGGCCCCGAAATCGTTGCATCCGGTGCTCCCGTTCAGGGTGGAGCAGGAGGTGAAGTTGAATCCGAACGTGAGGTTCTCCTGGTATACCGTCAGAAGGTCCGGGTCGCTCGCGTTGAAATAGAAGACGGACTCCTCCTCCTGGACGGCAAGCCACGCGCCCGTGTAATTCTCCAGGGCGGGGGGATCGTTTACGTTGTATATGGTGAAGTTCACCAGGATGTAGTCTGTCAGGTTAAGCGGGCTGGTCCCGTTGTCGGAGACGGTTATGTTCAGGGTGTAGTTGCCGACCTGGCTGTTCGATAGCGTGTAGCCCATGATGCCGTAAGCGGACATGTTTGGATACAGGCTGTCGTTCTTGGCGATCGGGAAGAGGCCGGTGCTCAGGTATGGGGACAGGTTCTGGAATAGTGTCGTCGCATTGAAGAAGAGAGAGTCGTTCTCGATGTCCGTGCCGTTGAACACCAGATACATGGCGTCGTTCTGGAAGAGCGCGATGCTGGTGCCGTTGATGGCCGTGATGCTCGGCCTGTCGTTGACGTTTGTCACCGTGAACGTGATGTCGCCCGTAGAATATGATGCGTTGAAGGGCTGGTTAGTGTTACCGGAATCGATGACGGTGTAATTGACGGTATAAGTGCCGACATCCCAGTTTGTTGGAGTGAAATTCAGGATCTCGGCCGATGTGCCAGATATCTGGTTCCAGTAGAATAGCGTGCAGTTGCTCCTCTTCGCCCCGCGAACCCAGAACGCCTTGTTGCAGCCAGTGATGTTGATGGTTATGTTCAGCGGGTAGTCCCCCTCCTCATCGGTGGCCGTGATAACTGCTCCCGGGCTCGATGAGTTGAACTCCCTGTCCTCGGTCGCCCCGCTCGGGAGAGTGCCGAACTGCGGGGGGTCGTTCACAGGATTAACGGTAATTTGCATGCTCGTCGCAGTCGGGGTCTCGTCGTCTTCCACGAATAGCGAGACGTTCATAATTTCCATTGATGATAGGTTAGTCATATTGAGAGACAGCACCCCTCCCCCTGTCATGGAGAAGAAGGAGGCGTACTGCGCATCGATAAAATACGAATATATCAGGGAACCGACATCGTTCTGGTCGTCATCGGTGCAGTTCTTGCTGAAATCATAGTTGCATATCGTATTCTCGTAGCAAATTATTGAGGGGAGCGGGTCCGATGGTCCGCCCTGCCTTCCATATATGCAGGGGCCGGTGTTGTTAACTGACACGTTGTCTGTCAGCAGGAAGTCGTCATAGCTCGGGCTGGTGCAGTTTATCTGCATTTTCAAGACACCCTTGTAGGTGAAGTTCGTGACGTTCTCCCAGAACCCGCTGCTTGCGTTGAAGCTCATCGTCATCCACTGTTCTGCAGCGCCGCCGTATCCGCCGCTACCGTCCTTATCGTACCTTATGCTGCAGCTTCCCATGCTGGCGTTGATAGCTACCCCTGATGAGTTGCTGTAGTTGGCAAATATCTTTATGAGATGGAATTCTGCACCCTTGTTCCAGCATTGCGAGCTGACATCATTATATGCGGTCGGGAATGTCCTCTTGTCCTTTGAACCGCCCATGCTCTCAGTCTGGTCCCATACACCAAGGCTCGAGCTTGCGCCCGATGAGTAGACGAAGGCGCCGGTCATCCCGGCGTGCATGAAAGAGACCGCTGCGGACATAGCGATGACAAGCATCAGAATCGCAACATATCTAGCAATATCCGCCATATTCACCTATTAATATTAGTCTTGAAAAACCTAAATAAGTTCCCCTATCCAACCACTGCCGATTCCGAGGGGCTCAATGGCATCAGGGGGAAGCCATGCGGGCTGTCGGGCAAACCGCAACCATCTTCAATTAGCTGCCAGCGGCAGATGCCTTTTTAAACAAATTTATATCTAGCCGGGCAAATTAGATTATATGGACAGCGACGCGGCTCTCAAGTCTAAGATAACTGAGTATCAGGGCATCATCAAGACCATAAAGCAGGAGGTATCAAAGGTCGTCGTCGGCCAGGCCAAGACGGTGGACACCATCATGAACGGCCTCCTGGCGGACGGCCACATCCTCGTCGAGGGCGTCCCAGGCATCGCAAAGACCCTTCTCATCAGGACGCTTGCCAAGGTGACGAGCGGCGCGTTCCAAAGGATCCAGTTCACCGTGGACCTTCTGCCGACAGATATAACCGGGCTGACCGCGTACAACGAGCAGAAGGGCTTCTATGTGATAAAAGGGCCCGTGTTCGCCAACTACGTCCTCGCGGACGAGATCAACAGGGCCCCTCCGAAGGTGCAGTCCGCGATGCTCGAGGCGATGGCGGAGAGGCAGGTCACCATAGGCAAGGAGACCTTCCCCATGATGAAGCCGTTCTTCGTCCTCGCCACCGAGAACCCCATTGAGACCAGCGGGACCTATCCGCTCCCCGAGGCGCAGGTCGACAGGTTCCTTTTCAAGATCAAGATGGTCTATCCGACTTTCGACGAGGAGAAGGAAATCCTCAAGGTCAATATCCAGACGAAGCGGTTCGACGATTACGAGCTCAACGCGGTGACGAACCTGGAGAAGATAATGGAGATGCAGGAGACCGCAAAGAGCGTGTTCCTGAGCAAGGAGGTCGAGCAGTACATCGTCCAGCTCGTGGAATCGACAAGGGAACCGAAGAAGTACGGCATCGAGCTGGGCAAGTACATAGAGTGGGGCGCTTCCCCGAGGGCATCGATATTCCTCTTCATGTCGGCCAAGGCTAACGCCATGATGAACGGGCAGACGTTCGTGACCCCGTCGCACATAAAGGAGGTCGCCTACAACGTCCTCCGGCACAGGATAATCCTGAACTACGAGGGGCTGGCCGAGAACATCAACACTGATCAGATCATATCGGAGATGCTGTCCAAGGTACCGGTGCCTTAAATGGTCGCAGAGCTAAGGATCAACGTTAATTCTGTCATACGGGAGCTCGACGTTGCGCTGAGCGTGCTGACGGAGGCCCACATTGTCAGCAGGTACAGGAGGATATTCAAGGGCAAGGGCCTGGATTTCGAGGACTTCAGGGAGTACACGGTCAACGACGACGCATCCGAGATCGACTGGAAGGCAAGCAAGAGGGCGAACCAGCTGCTCATAAGGCAGTTCAAGGAGGAGAGGGACATGGACGTCTTCTTCGTCGTGGACGTCAGCACGAGCATGCTCTTCGGCTCAACGGAAAAGCTCAAGCACGAGTACGCGGCGGAGCTCGTCGCGGCCCTCAGCCACTTCGTACTGAGGAGCGGCGACAAGATAGGGCTGATACTGTTCACGGACAAGGTTGTCAGGTTCATCCAGACCGGGAAGAGCCAGAACCATTACTACATCCTGCTGAAAGAGATGCTTACCCCCGGCTTCTACGGGGGCAATTTCAACATCGGCTGCGCCCTGAACTTCCTGAAGAACACGACCGGCGAGAAGAGCCTGGTATTCCTCATATCAGATTTCATAGGCATGGAGCGCGGCTGGGAGAGGGCCATAAAGGACGCCAGCGGCAAGTTCGACGGGGTGGCCATCATGGTGAGGGACCCAAGGGATAAGAAGCTTCCGCCCGAGTCGGGGCAGGTCGTCGTCTCTGACCCATACTCGGAGAACGAGATGCTGATCGACTGCGGCGACAGCGCCAGGATCGGCTTTGAGAACTACGTCGCCGAGGAGGAGAGGAAGCTGAGGACTGTCCTCACGAACGCCAGGTGGGACTTCCTCGAGGTCTCTACAAAGGAGCAGTTCATCCTGCCCGTTCTCAAGTTCCTGAAGAGGAGGGAATTGATATTCAAATAGCGTTCGTAAGCCCCATGTACCTGTGGTTCTTCACCATAGTGCCGGTCATTATGGTGATACACTTCGTCAGCCTGAGGAAGATCAAGAGGAAGGCGATGCTGTTCGCGAACTACGAGGCGCTCGAGCACATCTTCGGGAAGAAGATACTGAGCAAGAACTATCCGCTTCTGTTGCTTCGGGTCCTGACTCTTGTGTTCCTCGTCTTCGCCCTTACGGGGACGATAATAATCTACGAAGGCGCCGGCGGGGTCGCGGACTATGCCCTGGCGATAGACGCGAGCGCAAGCATGCTGGCACAGGACTATAGCCCAAACAGGGTCGAGGCGGCCAAGGATGCCGCGCTGAATTTCGTGGACACTCTTCCCGCGGAAACCAAGGCCGGGGTCATCAGCTTCGCCGGAGCGTCATTCGTCAAGCAGGAGCTGACGCTGGACCTCGCTGAAGTAAAGAGAGCTATCTCCAGCGTCGAGATCGAGCTATCAGGGGGGACGGCCATCGGGGAGGCCATCGTGAGCTCGGCCAACATGCTGATTGGAAGCGGCAAGGACATGATCATAGTGCTTCTCACCGACGGCCAGAACAACGTGGGGATAGGCGTCGACGAGGCGCTTGAGTACACGACGGGCTTCGGCATCGTCATACATACGATCGGGATAGGCACGGAGGAGGGAGGGACCGTCGCCAACACGACTTTCGTGTCAGGGCTCGACAGCGCTACGCTGGAGCACATAGCCGAGCAGACCGGCGGGAATTTCTACATGGCTGAGACAGAGGAGGAGCTGCTGAGGGCTTACGAAGACATAGCGGTATCCACGACCAGGCAGCTTTCGTTTGACCTCTCGACCTACATGATGCTTATCGCCGTCGCGCTCTTCCTAACGGAGCTGATCCTCGTGAACAGCAAATACAGGACGATACCCTAGAAACCGGTGCCGGATGAGATCATTTCTTGGCGAGGAGTGTGTCCTTGTACTCCTTGAGGAGCGTGTTGTAGATATCGATTATCCTCTTGATGTCGTCATACATTGAGGCCTTGACGTCGGGGCTTATGCTGTCATAGATGCTCTTTAGCTCCGTGTAGCTGTCCATCGCGTTCTCGTAGTCCTTGCTCCTCAGCTCCTGCTCCGCCACAAGGAGCTTTCTCTTGATCTTCTCTATCCTGCCCTTGTCATCCTTGGGGATTATCACATCCGGGACGGCCGCCGCCTCTTTTGCCTCTTCCTCTGCCGGGACCGGTTCCTCCTTCATTTCGGCCGGGGCCTCCACAGCCTTCTCCGGAGGCGCCTCCTCGGGCGGCATTTCCTTCTCGGGCGGCTTCTCCATGGGCGGTGCCTCCTTCCCGGGCGGAAGCTTCTCAGCGACCGGCGGCTCTTTTTCCACAGATGGCGGCTGCTTCTCCGTTGGCAACGCCTCTTCTGCCGGCGGCTTCTCCTCCTCGGCGGGCTTCTGTTCTGCGGGCGGCACTGCCTCCTCGGTGGGCGGTTTTACCTCATATACAGGAGGCTTCTCGGCCAGCGGGATAGGCTCTTTTGCCGGCGGCTCTTCCGGTGGCTTCTCAGCGGCGGGCATCTCCCCTTTCTTCGGAACCTGAACGGAGGGTATCTCCTCCCTGACGGCCTCTGGCACCTCGGCCTTTTCGGCTGGCGGCTTCCCGGCCGGGGGCCTCCTGTACAAGGGCTCGGGCTCCTGCCCGGTGACCTTGTTGACCACCTCCAGGGACTTCTCCAGCAGGGGATATATGACGATATTGGTAATCTTCTGGCCGCCGTACTCGGTCTTTGACATCTGCATGGTCAGATCTATGATGTCCTTTCTTATCCCCTCCTTCACGCCCTTCTTGCTCAGCTCCTCGTTGAGCTCGAAGTAATCGAACTGGTACCTGATGTCATACAGCTCGCTGAAAAAGCTCCTCATTGTCTTGCTGAGCTTCTTGAATACCTGATCGGGCTCGTCCTTGCCGACCGTGGCCTCAATCTTTCCGAGCTTTCTTATAAACAGCCTGCCGACCACGTCCTCCTTGTCCATCTCGGCCTCCTTCCTGCCGTGCAGCTTCCTGTACTTGAAAAGCAGCAACGATACCGCGGATATGAGGACGCAAGCGATTGCTATGAGAACCAATCTCGTTTCAATCATCATTCTCCCCTAATCCTCTTGTAGACGTAAAGCAGGACGGTCTCCTTCTTGTATATGTATAGTAAGATTGAGATTACTATTAATAACACGACTATCAGCATGAAGATCGCGGCGTCTATCCAGAAGTCGAGGCAGTCCTCCATGCAATCGTATATCTCACCTGTTTCGCAGACCTGATTGCCGCAGACGGCTTCCTTTGGTATGATCGGGCATGGGGGGCATGGGCCTCCGCAGTCCACCTTCTCCTCGCACTCGCCGAGGATGTGGCAGTTCTGGATGCCGTCGCTGCAGGTGGGGCACGGCGGGCAAGGGCCTCCGCAGTCCGTCAGTATCTCGCACTGCCCGCTGTGGCAGTTGCGTATGCTGTCATAGCAGTCTGGGAAAGGCGAGTACGTGCATATCCTGCTCTTCATCGGCACGTTGAGCGTCGAGTTGCATTCGCTTAGGTCCACGCACTCCCGGATCTGAATGCCCTCCTTTGAGCAGACGGACCAGACGGTGCATCTCCAGTTGGGCTGGCATGGCGGGACGCCCCCGAGGATACCTCCCCCGCCGCGCACGGGGGGCTGGGGCGGCTCGGTGTCCAGTATGATGAGCCTCCACTCGAGCGAGTCCGTGAGAACGCCGTCGCTCACGACGACAGTGATGTTATATATGCCGGAATCGAAGTACGTCGTGGCCCAGGTCCAGTTGTAGTCGTTTTGGTAGGCGACAAGCTCCACGCCGTTCCTGTACCACCTTGCGCTGACGCAGTCCCATCCGCAGTCGGGATCGTAGACCGATACGCTGAAGTACTGCGAATCCTTCTCCGATATCGTCACGTTCTGAGTGAAATTCTTTGATACGCCGGCATTCCTTGGGAACCAGTCGGTTATGTTCGGCGGGTGGTTTATGAACTCCACGACCGTGTAATTGCCGATCTGCCAGTCGAAGCAGCCGCTTGGGTCACTTACAGTGAAGTTGACGGTGTAGTTGCCGGTATCCATGAGCTTTGGGGTGAAGACGACTACGCCCGACATGAAGGATCCGTAGTCGATGGTGTGGTTGACCTTGAAGATGCTGCAGTTCTGGTCGCTGAGGTTCCTCAGAGTCTGGTTGCAGTCGACGAAGCTCACGTCGAACGTGAGCGCGTCCCCGTCCTCGTCTGTGGCGTTAACCATCAGCGTGTATACCTCCCCGGATTTGGCTGTCTGTGACCTCAGAACGGTCTTGTTCAGGAGCACCGGGCAGTCATTGGCGTTGTGGACTGTGAAATTCACATCAGAGGTGTCGAGCAGGAAAGCCAGGTCGAAGACGTTGAAAGTCGCCGTATGGCTGCCGACCTCGGACTGCACGGGCATGAACGTGGACTTCCCCGTGCTGGTATTGAGGACGAAAATGCCGGGAGAGACGAACCACAGAACACCATAGGTGAGGGTGTCGTTGGGGAGGTCCGGATCGTAGGCCATGACGGAAATGTTGTACCACATGTCCTCATCGAGGTCGATGGTAGCGCTTATTGGGAAGCTGTAGGTAGCGTTGGTACCGTTGCTGCTCGTGTTCGTGAAGACAAGGGAGACCAGATGCGGCGACTCATTAAGGGGGGTCACGTTGAACATGATCTCCTTGTAATCAGAAATGGTGAAGCAGTTCGTCTCTGTGGCGATGATCGTCGCGTTCCAGACGCCAACGTCAGCGTCATCCGGGGTGAAGTTGATAAGCCCGGTCACTGGGTCTATGTCGAATCTCGATGTGGCATCGCTGAAGTTGACCTGGTCCTCATCAGCGGTGACATTGATGTCATAGAGAAACTGCGTCTCCTCCAGCACGACATGGTAGTGGTAGAAGGTCAGGTTCGGGCGGAAGCTCGCGCACAGCATAACCTCGCCAGACGAGGCCCCGGCGGCTTCGATCCTATCGACATCGATCAGATTCATGGCGATTATGAAATTAGTCAACGATGTGATAATAAGCAGAATCGCTAGGGCTGCCAGTATGTTGTTGCTTATGCGAAAATGCGGCATACATATTATTTGTCGATGAAATCTATTAAATTATGCTATATACGCCGAATTCAGGGCGATTTGCACCCATTTTCTTTGAAATCCATGAATTCTGATAGAATCGGCGGTGATAACCCAGAGGCGTATCCAAGGCGTAAGGACCCAGGCTTTCATTTCCTGAAGGTAAGCCTAAGCGTGCCGCTCCGATAGGTCCTCATGGGAGTGTCCTCGGGCACTTCCACTGTGACCTCGACCTCCTTGCTCTCGAAGGGCTCCAAGAAGAAATCGTTTTCGCTCACGAGCAGCCATTCGGCGATGTCGCCGAACGCCTCAATGGTGACGGTGTTTGCTACCCCGTCGTTCTCGATTGACAGATTCCTTCTTCCCCTACCCCCCGGAGGCACTATCCCGAAGCGAAGCGCTTCGGAGTCGACGTTGATCCCTGGGGTGTTTTGAACATACACCTCCGTTTCGATGGCCCTTATCTCGTATATGGTTGTCATGTAATAATACTGAAATACCATCATCGTCACTATCGACGACAGGCATGCCGCAAGGATTAGGAGGAGCACCTTGCCTTTTGTATCCTTAACCTCGATCATCTCACTTCCCTCTCTTCCTTCTGATCAGATATATCACGACAGCGGCAACCGCTACCGCTATGATTACCAGAACCGCCATGAGGAGCAGATTGTAGTCGAACACGGCCTTTGGCACAATCGTTGTCTCGATGTTTGTCACCGCGGTCTTGTTGTGGTAGAAAACGGTTATCGTAGCATCGTATGTCCCCGGCCCGACGTCCTCGGTGTCCCAGTACATCGTCAATAGGCCTTTCGACCAGGGCTTGATATTGATGTTGCTGCTCTTGGACGCCCCGACGCTGCTGCCATCGTCGTCATACACGCTGATGGTCGCGTAAACGTCTTTTATGTCGGAGTTCCAGAAGCTTTCGACCCCGACTATGAACTTGGCTATTCCGTCCTGGACAGTCTCGTTGTTCAGGACATCGATGATCTTGATAAGTATGTCACCTACCCTGAAATCCTTTCTTGTCGTCGCAGGCTTGTCACCGCCGTATTCATACGTCGCGACGGCGGTGTATATGCCCTCTTTGACCCCGGCAGTGTCCCAGGAGAACGTGACATCAGTGGTCCCCCTTGTCAGGACGAACACCTCGTCGGAATACATTGTCGCTACCTTCACGCCATCGGAATCGAATATCTCGAGCCTCGTCACCCCGGTTATGTTCTCCTTGCCGTGGCTGTCGATCGTGGCGGTGAAATGAACCATCTCGCCCACCTTGACGCTCTGTGTCCTGATCTCGATCTTCGCGTACTTCCCGGGGAAAGGCACCTTTATAAGAAGCACTGCCTCGATACCCTCGCGCGAGCCAATGCCTCCGGAAGTAGGCATCTTCTCGACGGCTCCTATCCTGGTGTCATAGATGCCGGGCGGGTCCAGCTCGTCCGGAAGGTTGAATGTTGCTGAGAACGGGGCGTACTTGCATGGAGGAGTGCAGTCCATCTCGTCCACGCTCGTCGTGACATATTCAGCCAGGTCCCCCTTGATATAGATATCGACGTCCTTGTCGCTCAATAGAATATAATCGATGGTGAAGTTCATCCCCGGCTCGAAGTCATACACAATAGAGCTTGGGCCTATACCTATGGCATGCACGCTGCCTGACAGCAGCAGAAGGGATAATACAAGCATAATGGGGGCGAAGCGGATGTTGCCTGACATATCATACTTATTGGTTTTCCATTTTATATTGTTTTCTCATTAACGACACCAAAATAACGATACCAAAAAAGAAGGAAGAACACTTAGGTCCCGGCTCCGCAGACGGCGGATCCCGGGTCCACTCCGGTGAACGTCACGGTCGCCGTGTGCGTTCCTGCGGCGGCCAGGGTCGGCACGGATATGTTGATATGAACGTTTATGGTGTTCGCGTTCGGCGAGTTGTTGATGCATGTTGCCAGGTTCGGGTTGCTCGGCGCAGATGCCGGCATGTCGGTCCATGGGGACACCCATCCAAGCTGGATAGTGCTCTGTGCAGTGTTTGTTGCGTTGTCATCCGATGCATTGTACCTGTACCACATGGTCGGGTTCGGCTTGGCCGAAGGCCAAAGGTCCTCAGAGTAAATCGTTATGTTGACGAAGGTGGTCCCGTTGTTTTGGATTACGAACGGGTGCGGGGAATAGTTTGATGTGTCATTGGAGGAATCTTGCACCATGTTGTGGAAATCCACAAGAGACACAAGAATGTCGATCGCGGCAAGCCTGACGACTGTGATGTTCGTGGTCCCGGAGTAGAGTCCCGTTATGGAAGGACCTCCCCACAGGACGTTCAGTGTCGAGAAGGCCGCAGCGATCGCAATAATCGCGAGGATAAAAAGCACCTGGTTATTGACCTGTCTCATCATCAATCAATCCCTGTTCGCTCATTTTTCATATCAGTGAAATGATTAAGCTGTCTCCTTTCTTATGTCCCTGCCCCACAGACGTCCTGTCCAGGGTCAGCCCCAGTGAACGTCACGGTCGCTGTGTGCGTTCCCGATGAAGCCAGCGTAGGCACGGTTATGTTTATATGAACATTTATTGTGTTCGCGTTCGGCGAGTTGTTAACGCACGTAGCCAGGTTGGGATTGCTCGGCGCAGCCGCGGCCATGTCTGTCCATGGAGCCACCCAGCCCAGCTGAATCGAGCTCAGCGCCGAGTTGGTCGCATTGTCGTCGGAAGCGTTGAAACGATAATATTGATCAGGGTTTGGCGCAGCTGAAGGCCAAAGGTCCTCTGAGTATATTGAGATGTTAACGAATACGGTTCCGTTATTCTGAAGAACGAAGGGATGCGGGTCGTAGTCGCTCGTTTCGTTGGTCGCTGTCTGTACCATGTCATGGAAATCGACCAGCGCGACAATGACGTCGACGGCCGCCAGCCTCACGACGGTGACATTCGTTATCCCGCTGTAAAACCCTGTCACAGGGACAACTTCCCTTTGAATAAGACTGAAGGTAGCGAACGTCCCCGCAAGGGAGACGCTCATCGCTACCAATACCAAAACGCTAAGTATCTTGTTGTTTACCTGTTTCATCATATACCAATTCCTAATCCTGTCCGGCATGCGTGAAATGCAAAAGGGGAATTTCCCCCCTTACGTTCCAGATCCGCAAACATCCTGACCTGGGTCCGCGCCCGTGAACGTCACGGTCGCCGTGTGAGTTCCTGCTGAGGCGAGCGTCGGTACGGTCACGTTTATGTGAACGTTTATGGTGTTCGCGTTCGGCGAGTTGTTGATGCATGTTGCCAGGTTCGGGTTGCTCGGCGCAGATGCCGGCATGTCGGTCCATGGGGACACCCATCCAAGCTGGATAGTGCTCTGTGCAGTGTTTGTTGCGTTGTCATCCGATGCATTGTACCTGTACCACATGGTCGGGTTCGGCTTGGCCGAAGGCCAAAGGTCCTCAGAGTATATCGATATGTTGACGAAGGTGGTCCCGTTATTCTGGATGACGAACGGGTGGGGTGAGTAGTTCGATGTCTCGTTGGAAGCGTCTTGCACCATGTTGTGGAAATCGACTAATGCAACCAGTATGTCGATGGCGGCAAGCCTTACAACGGTGACATTGGTTATCCCGGAATAGAAACCTGTAATCGGGGTCTCTGCTCCTAGATAGCTCAAGGTTGACATGGTCCCCGCAAGTGATATAGCCATTGCGGCAATCACCAAAATCGCTAGTACCTCATTGCTAATATCAGCCATTTTCTTCCTCCATTTATTTAACGAACACCGCTACCTGGGCTGTATCCTCTGATGTCATCAGCGCCCTAGCCGGTGGATCAGACATAACGAACACCGCAACCTCCCCAGATCCTTGTGGCTCCCCGGGAGCTACGGGGACTTTAAGTTGGCCTGATGCAACTAGAAGGGTTATCCAAACACCAAAAACGGAAATGATCACAGTGGCAATCATCAATACAGCCAGAATGTTCTTTGAGATTTGGGCCATATCTATTATTGTAGCTAGTAAATATAAAAACATTTCGGTTAAATGCCTCTAAAATACATATAAAGCAGTGTATCGGTGACTTCAAGATGGGCAGTAACCTTTCATTGGTGATTCCCGCAATCAGCTTGGCGATAGTTGCGCTCTTCTTCATGAGGCCTGGCATCACGGGCTTCGTCGTGGCGCCCGGGGGCATGGTGAGCGCTGATATCAAGGTCACGACGGCTGATGGCGTTATACTTCCTGAGGACTCCATCATACAGATAAGCCTTGGGGAGAGGCGCTCATCGATGCCCATATCATCTTTCATAGGGAAATCCGGGGGGCAATACGATCTCGTGGATGGGGAGGCCCCTGAAATAGGATACTCCGGAATAGGGTACACAGGCAACCATACCTATATGGTCCCCATATCGCAGTTCAACATCAGCAGGGAGATCCTAAGCGGCACCTATCGCATAATGGTAAGGATCATCCACAACGGCACGGTCATATCAGAGGACGTTGAGGACGTGATCGTATAGTACTGGCTTCGTGGCTTCTCCAGAAGGCTTTGGTTTCCCGCTCATTCCCTGCCGATGACAACCACCGGCTTGCCGCCGGAGGTCCCGTTGTTCTCGATGACGATCTTGTGGGTGCCCTTCCTAAGCCTCATGTTCCCCCGCAGGTCTATGTCCATGTATCCAAGGGCGAGGTCAAGTGAATACCTGTTGCCCAGCCCGTACGAGAAGCTCGGGAGTATGTTGGTCAGGAACCGTCCCGCCTCTATCAGGGCCATCCTGGTCTCGATTACCCTCCAGCCCCCCTCCGTGAAGACCAAAAAGACCCTGCTGCTCTCCAGGTCCTGGTCTATTGAAAGGTAATGGGTCTGGGCGGTGGCGTTCCTCCCGACTGATAGAACCCTTGGGATCCGCATGCTGAACACAAGGCCGGATACCGCGTTATCCAGCTGCGACGCAAGGTAATAGTGCGGGGGATTGTTGTATACATTTTCGATCAAGGTGCTGGAGTCCACCTCGCCGACCCCGGGAATATAGACTGTGCTGTCTGTATTGTTTAGAACCAGCTTGACGTAGAGGCTCCTGAAGATCTGGACCCGAAGGCTGTAGTTTGCGGGCTGCCTGCCGATGATTGAGGCGTTGTCCGAGACTATGCAGTTCCATTGGTACATGTCCGGCACCATGGAGCCAAGGAACCAGCTGCTCTGGTTGCTGGTGCCTGTCACGGCTTCCGTTGCGGAGTAATAAAGAACGCTCGTGCTGTTATATACATATATACTGATGTTGGATAGCTGGTTGTCATCGGTCGCCGAGCAGGAGAAATTGACATCGGTGTCGCTTGTGACATGGAAGTTCTCTGGCAGCATAGATACGATATCGGGAGCGTAGTCGACGACATGGCAGCTGACGCCGTTGGTCGACGACCCGTTCTGGTACATCGTGAAGCTCACGGGGGGCGTGACAGCGCAGCTGACGATCTTTCCTGTGATGAATGTCGCGTTGATGTCATACGTTCCGCCGCTTGAAAGGCCGAAGTGCAGCTCCATGGTGCCGTCCCTTGACGAGTCGGCCGCCGTGACCAGGCTGACCGCCTCCTGCGCCCCGCCGGAATACGCGCCTACCCTGGTGCCGACGGCGTCCCTGCTGACACCCGGGCTTGTGCCCCTCACAAGCACGATCGCGTAATCATCGTCCTTTCTGTTGTTGAGGAAGACATGGTTCTCTCCCGTGTTCCCGGATATGTAATCGAGGTTCCCGTCGTCGTTTAGGTCGGCTATGGCTACGGTGTTTGTCGTGTTCGGCCAGAGGCTGTCCTCGTAATGCGTGTAATTCCCGCCGCCGATATCAAGATATATCCTGTTGTAGCCGGGGCCCGCGTTTCCGGATATGTAATCCAGGTCCCCGTCGTTGTTGACATCGGCTATGGCCAGACCGTATGTCCTGTCCTGCATGCTGGTGCTGCTGTTGAGGACCATGTATCCGCTGCCGTTGTTGTAATATACCCTGTCGTTCCCCTTGGGAGACGGCCCGTTTCCCGTTATCAGGTCCATGAATCCGTCGTTATTCAGGTCGGCAACGGACATCGTCCTGGTGTAATCGACCTCGGAAAGCGTCCCCATGGTAGAAAAATACCCGCTCCCGTTGTTTATGTATATCCTGTCATACTGGTCATAGTTGCCGGCTATGTAGTCCTGGTAGCCGTCGTTGTCCAGGTCCGCTACCACGATAGTGAATGTGCTCTCCGATTCCGGGCTGTTCTGGACGAGGGTGAAGCCGCCTGTCCCGTTGTTGATGTAGACCTGATTGGGCTGGTTGGAATTGCCCGCGATGTAATCGAGGGATCCGTCGTTGTCGAGGTCGGCCAGGATGATGGACCTGGTGGCGTTGCTCTCATCTGATACATACATGGGGATGAAGCTTCCGGTCCCGTCGTTGATGTAGACCCTGTTGGGCTCGTTGTAGTTGCCCGCGATGTAATCCGGATGGCCGTCGTTGTCAAGGTCGCCTACGGCTATGGAATAGGTGTTCTCGCTCTCCTCGGAGCTCTCTGTGAGGGTGAAAGATCCGGTCCCGTCATTGATATAGATGCTGTTGAACTGGTTGTAATTTCCGGCTATGTAATCGGGATGTCCATCGCCGTCAAGGTCGGCCATCCCGATGGACCAGGTGCTCCGGCTGACGAGGCTGCTCTCGTGGTGTGAGTAGATATTTCCCAGGGCTACAACATCGCTCAGATTGCTCTTGGTCAGCGTCACGTTGTATTCCTCCGAGCCGTCGACGTAGTCGGGATGGCTTACATTGATGGTGTAGTTCGAGTGGAAATAGAGATTCCCGCCGTTGTTGACGTAATCGGTCAGGATGCCAGTCGAAGTCCAGCCGTTCATGCCGGACGTGAGATTCTCGATGAGGGCGCCGCTTGAATTGAAAGCCTCAAGGGAGACGCCCGGCGCGGATTCACCGCTCGGGAAGACGACGAGCGCCCTGTAGTGCCATTTCCTGATCAGCTGGCTGCCCGCATCAACCGTCTCGTTGTTGTAGGTGCAGTTGAGGAAGGTGTTGTTGGTGTTCACGCTCCCCTCATCCTCATCGAGGAACACCCCCGTCCCCGCGATGTTAGCCATAACAGTGTTCATGAACAGGTTATGGCTCGCTTGATTCACTTCCCCGAAGGAACTGAGCCTTATGCCCCTGTTGCCGCTCTTGTTGATCGTGTTTCTATCAAAGATGTTGCTTTCGCTCTCATGTACACGCAGGCACTCCAGCGATGACGTGCAGTTCCACATATCATTTCCAAAGATCATGTTTCCGTCCGAGCCTCCGGTCAGGTACAATCCGCTCCCCAAGTTGGAGCTTAGCGTGTTGTTCTCGATTAGCGCTGACGCGGTGTTGCTCATGTACAGCCCATAGTACTGGCCGTTTAGAGTGTTGTTGCGCACAAGCGAGCCATCCGCCCCGTCCAGCTCGATGCCGTTCCCTCCGGAGGCGCTTGCCATCGAAACATCGCAGTTCATTATGGTCGTGTCGATCTGGTTGGAGTAGATTCCCGATATCGCGAGAGTGCCGTTGGAGATTGAGTAGCCCTGACAGTCCAAGGTGATGTTGGCAGCGGCTATTCCGATGCACCACCCGCCCTGGTCCGTGACGTTCTCGTCCAGAAGGCTCCTGTTCAGGGCGTAGTTGGTGTCAGCAGAGGTCAGCTGCATGCATCCGGAGACGCCTGTGGCAGCCGAAACAAGGCCTGAACTGGCAAGAAAGGCGAAGGCCGCGACTGCCAAAAGCAGGAAACCGGACTTTGCTACCATATATTAACTAATATGCATCCTATATGATATTAATCTTGTCCAAGAAGCGCAATAGTCCCTTCTTGGAGATGTCCGGTTTCCCTTTCCTTACGAACACGGACTTCACCTTCCCGTTCTCATCCCTCTCGCTTCTGTAGATGTAGGGTCCGTACTTCTTACCGTTCCTCTTCACGTATCTTTCGTATGCCATGATCATCTTCTCCTCTTCCTGAAATACAGGAACCAGGCCATGTTGATGGCTATGA
>CAYRIP010000003.1:0-19281 GCA_964424395.1 uncultured archaeon
TTTGATAAGAAGATCCAGTGCCTGTTTAATCTTTATGCCGGCATTTTCTATTTCGTCTATGAGGATTATGGGTGATTCGCTGACGTTAGCAAGATCGGCCACCATGAGGGCCCTCGACTGACCCCCCGACAGAATCAATAAGTTTGTATTTTTATTGATTTTTTCTCCAGTGATAGTGTTGGCCTCGTCAATGACCTTGTCAATCAGCCTTTCGGTATCTTCTTTTGTTCGATGCTTGCCCCTGGTCTCGATGTGAGTTTTCAGAAAACTGTAAACGCTGGTATCCGTCATGAAATTCATGTGCTGGGTTAGATAGCCTATCACTTTTTTTGCGGGATCGATTTTCAGATTGCTGCCCGCCCTACTACCGTTTATTTTAATCCTCCTACCGGTTTTAGTCTCCCCGTAGGCCAGTTTTTCTATGTCGTATAAAAGCTGACTCTTTCCGGAACCCGTGGGACCGACTATGCCTATCTTCTGGCCCTCAAGTATGGTTATCGGAGTTTCGTATTCACTTTCTCCCCGTTTGTTATACCCAGGAATAATAGTTATTTTCTCTATCTTCAAGTCAATCACCCAAGTTTCTTTGGAAGTATTTCCTGACGTGTGGCTCCGGCAAAGCGCCCACGAATTCGTCTATTACTTTCCCATTTCTGAAAAATTTTACCGCAGGTATGCTTCTGATCATGTACTTCTGACTAATCCGCGGGCTTTCGTCAACATTCACTTTGGCCAAAACGGCCTTGCCTTTCAGTCCTACTATGATTTCCTCCAGGATCGGTCCGAGCATCAGGCAGGGCATACACCACTGCGCCCAGAAATCAACAGCCACAAGCATCTTTTTGCTTCTTTCAATTACCTTTTCCTCAAAGTCTCGGTCAGTAGCGGTTATCTTCACCGGCCTATCATTTTCTTTCATATTTTCCACCATCCTTTCCATTTTCCTCTTCCTGATATCTTCTAGCTTACCCATTACCAATCCGCCATACAAAAAAATCTGTATCGATAGTGATTATTTTAGTCACTACTATCTTAAATAGTTATTGGTTGGGTGAAAAATAATCACGTAATATTCTTGGTCTGCAAATGGGAACTAATCGAATGATACATTTATTTGTAAAAAGGGATGTTAATTATTATGAAGGTTGTGATTATCGGCGGTGGTGCCGGCGGGATTGTTACGTCCGTTTCGATCAAGAAGCTTAACCCTGAAGCGGACGTGACGGTCATAGGAAAGAAAAAAAGCAATCAAGATGTATAATGAAGATTTCAGGAAACACATTGAAGATATTATTAGGTTTAATAGGAATAAAAAAATGCCAGCCAAATATAGATTCCTTGCTCGCTATATTGCGGAAACGGTTTCTGAAACAATATTAAATCAGAAACAGATAATCCCTTCCATTCAAACAGACTCATTTTACAAAAGAGAAAAGATACACAAAAAGAAGTTTAATGGTTTTGTAGGAAAAGAGATAAAGTTGAAAAATATCTAAATTTACATTCAAATAAATCCGAATTTTATTAAATTTATAATGTAACCCGAAACAAATGAAAATAGCAGTATTTTTAATGGTATATCACTCTTTCTAACTCAATATTCGAAAAATTTAATTTTGATTTCCCGAAACGTTTAAGCTCATTTAAAAAGGCTTCTACCATGTCTTTTATGTCGAATGTATGAAAAACTATATTAGGGTATTCTTGGTTCATAATATTAAGAAAATCGTCTATATCCTTGATATTTGCCATATTCTTTACAAAGTTTATAGAATAGAATATTTTTTTTATTCCATTATTCTTACAAAGATTGAACTCTCGTCTAATTCTGTTTTTTTCTTCAGTAGAAATTAGACAATTTTTAATAAATACGGCACCCTGTCTTTTTACATGAATATCGATATCAGGCTTACCTTCCTCAATAAAATCATTTCGTTTTATGTCTTCTACATTTGCCGTGTTTTTAACGCACTGCATTAAATCTTTAAATTCTTCTGGTGAAGTTTGATCAACCGCTGCATGTTCATGGAATTCTTGAAATAATTCATGTATAAAATATTCAGTAAAACCACCTGTGAATTGAGAACTTGTTATCTTGAGAAAAAATTTTGATTCTCTATCAAGTTTGTATTTGAATAATTCTTGTTTTTCTTGTAAGTCTCTGACTATTTCTTTTAAGACATTCTTTTGCCACTCTGCGTCCATCTTATCTATAGACCTTTCAACTTCTTCTGAAAAAATAATAATTTTTGAAAAGATGTGCAATAAAGCCCACTCTCTTGAAAAATATTCCATGAGGGTGCTTTTTATTTTTATTTTTTCATAAAAATATTTTCTTACAAGAAAATGTTTTATTTCATCCATTTTTCGTAAGGCTTTGAAAATGTCCTTTTTCTTGTAAGCCTCATCATAATATTGTGCAACCAAAACATCCAATTCCATTAATGCGATAGCCAAATTAATTCCTTCTTCTTTTTCCTTAATTCTGCATTTTAGATATTTTTTGAATGTTTTAAGAGACCTTTCTGAAAAATTTAACATTTGGTCAATATAATATATTTTCTTTTTTTCCAATGATTGGATCCTTTCTTGAGCCCTTTCAAAATATAGTTGACCTAATACACAATGCAACTGTTTTCTCCTTATTGTATACCTAAGTCCGAAAGTAAGTGACATGATATATGTAGGCATATCGAAAGCACTCATAACTTGCTCGATAGTGTTTAGCTCATTGATATACTTATCCATTTCATCCGCCCTTTTCATTGAAAGTTTTAACTCAGCCCCATGTACTCTTTTTTCAATATTCGATAATAACGTTATTTGAAAAATATTCGATACCAAATTTCCAAGCCTTTCAGAATCAAATCTTTTTATTTTAGTCGATAGCTTCAATAACGTATCGATATCATCACCAATAGAATTAATACGTATCTCTCCCTTTCTGTCCTGAATTCTAACTAAGAAACTAAGGTATGCACCCAATAATCTCTCGAAACTCTCTTTGGGGAAACTTCTTTCCAAATCTCTTTCAAAAAGATATATTATTGATTTTATGAAGAACCCAAATGACTTCGTTAAATCAGTGTCAATATACTTGAATGAATAAGAAAGAAAAAAGTTGTGTTTTACAAAAAGTAATGCCAGTTTATTCTTAGAAACTTGATAAAATTTTTCTAAACTTTCGTACTCCTTTTTGAGTTCATCAAATAATTGTTCAGGTGGCTTTTTGGGAGGTCTTGAGAAAATATGGTCTCGTATTATATCTTTAAGTTCATTGAACCTTTTTTCAGGACCCGCATACACTTTATTCCATGTCATTATCAAGTTTTATAATGATCTGATTTAAAGTTATATTTCCTCACATATCACATTGATGTAACTTTAATCAATCCCCTTTCTCTTAACCGTTTCTTGTATTCAGGCATCGATATAAGGATCGCTTTGATCCCTTCCAGCTCCTTCTTAATATCTGTCTCTTCCTGGCGCTTCTTTTCGTCAAAGATCAGACTGCATCTCCAGCAGCTTTCACTATCGTAATTTTGCAGAGCGCCACACCTTGAGCAAGCGGTCTCCTTTTTGCCGTTACCGTTGCTCTGGATCCCGTAGACGTTCTTGAACACCGAACTGACAACCTGCTCATTGGATATTACCCCATAATAACCAGGCATATTGGATCTGGGAGACCAACCAAATATCGACTTCTGCACCTGCTCTGTCAGTTTATCTTTGACGTGGCTTATTCGTATATGGCGCATACCGTGGACCCAAATGCGCTTGTTTATCCCTGCATTTTCAGCAGCCATCTTGAAGATCTTGTTGAAAGACTGCTTCTGGACCCTCTCCTTTGTCTTTGTGCCTTCAAGGCCAAGCCATAAGAAAGCTTCGGGTCTTTTGTCATCCATGCTGTTCATGTAGTTCATCAGGTCCCTGGCGCACATTACTACGGGGACGTGCCTTTTCTTTCCCTTGTTGTATTTCTCGTTTGTTACGTGTATTACAGCGCCTTCAGGCGTGAATTCCACGTCCTCTCGCTTCAGATCCCACAGCTCTCCGCTCCTTGCGCCTGTCTCGTAAGTGAGACCTATTAGCGCTCTGTCACGCAGGTTTTTGGCGCTGTTTATCATGGCTGCTACCTCTTCGGGTGTGAGAATGTCCTTCTGCTTAATAGCGGGCGTCTTGTCCCTTGTGCATTTGATCCATCTTACTGGCTGCGGATACTCCTCTCCACCGTTAAGCCACTTCCAGAACTTCTTTATCGAGATCTTATACCCGACTATAGTTGTTTCGGAAAGCTTGCCCTTAACTTCCTTCCTTTCCTTGCCCACATACTTTATTTTGGTGTCTTTGGCTTCGATCTCATTGATAACCCTCACGATATCCCTTCTTTCAGCCTTTCTGAAGGGCTTTCCGAGCAATTTGTCTATCTCATATATTCTTCTCAGATATTCCAATATACGGGCCTCAGAGCGCCCCTCAGCCCTCTCCTGGGCTACGAAGTCCAGGATTAGAGTTTTATTGGGTTCTCTTGCTTCTTCCTGCACTTTTTTAAGATATCTCTCCACATATTTCCTATGGTCCATAATTCAACCAACCTCCTGTTACCTTTTAAACCACAACGGTGGAGTGCGTGAAGACTGTCGTTTTAACACACGCCGACTGTGACGGCATCTGCTGCGGCGCGATTGCCAAGGCAAGGTACAAGGAAGCAGACGTATTCTTCACCAAGCCTGTGTCATTCCATAATGACCTAAAGAACGTTGAGGCTGACAGGATAATAATCTGCGATATCGCAATGACCAAGAGCCATGCGGGCGAGATATTGTCCCTTCTTGAGGAGAAGAGCGGAAAGTGCGAGGTGCTATATTTCGACCACCACCAGCTCCCGACCGGTGTTAAGGATTCGGGTGTCAAGGTCACGAAATACGTACACAGGACGAACGTCAGCGCCTCCGAGCTCACATACAGATACTTCGAGAAGGAAATCCCGACCGAGAGGATATGGATCGCCCTTTATGGCGCAATCGGGGATTACGAGGATGACACGCCGTTTGCCATGGAGAGGATCGCGAACTGGGACAGGAGGGCGCTATTCTTCGAGGTATCCACACTTATATTGGGGATCAAGAACAGGGAGTTCGACACCTACAATGCCAAGAGGCACATAGTCAAGGTCATGGCGAACGGGCAGAACCCATCGGACGTCCCTGGTCTCGTGAAATCAGCAAAGGTCGCTGTGACAAGGGAGTTTGAGCTCTATGATTTCGTCAAGGAGCATGCCAAGAAGCACGGATCGGTCGGTATCGTCGTGAATCTGCCAAGATTCGGCTTCAGGGGGCCCGCGGCACTGTTCTCCGCCACTGTAACAAAGAGCATGATAGGCATGTGCATCCATGACAGGAGAAAGCATATCGATATCACGACAAGGAAGAGGAATTCGGACATTGCCCTGAACAGGCTTATGGAGGAGGCTGCTGAGCATGTGGGCGGCTCGGGGGGCGGCCATTCCGAGGCCGCCGGGGCAAGGATACCAATGGGGACCCTTGACAGGTTCCTGGACAAGGTCAATGACATTCTTTCAGAAAAATGACAGATAGGTCACCGGATACTTATTGAAACAGTAATATATTGAAGGGGAATCAAATATTATTCATGGACCAGTACTATGGCGAGATTCTCGTTAACATCGCAAGGAAGACGGTAGACGCATGGGTGAAGTCCAAAAAGAAATACAGGCCTTCAAGCGTCCCTTCTGATTTCAATTCGAGAAGCGGAGTCTTCACAACCCTTTACACTTATCCGGGAAAGAACCTGAGAGGATGCATAGGGTATCCTGAACCAGTCATGCCGCTTATAGAGGCGCTGGTGGAGTCTGCGGTATCGGCGTGCGGTGACCCGCGATTCCCACCGCTATCAGAGAAGGAGTCGGGAAAGGTCACCATCGAGGTGTCGGTCCTGAGCAAGCCCCAGCTTATCAGGGTATCTGACCCTTCCGAATACCCATCGAAGATCAAGCTGGGGGAGGACGGCCTCATGATCGAGCAGGGGATGTCAAGGGGGCTTTTGCTTCCGCAGGTCGCGCTCGAATGGGAATGGAGCCAGGAGAATTTCCTCGGGAACCTGTGCGTCAAGGCGAGCCTTGCACCGAACTCCTGGAGGATGAGCGGCGTCAAGATCTACAAGTTCCAGTCAGACGTTTTCGCAGAGGAGTACCCGAGGGGTCCCGTGAAGAAGGTCGAGAGAAGGCTTAAGAGGGATTGAGAACGGCTCCTAATTTTAGCATGCCGTATGCATATATGCAAATTTTAACCAGCGATACAATTATTATGAATGAAGATGCTTTTGGATACAAGCTTTCTCATAACGGCGATGAAGGGGAAGATAGACATAATGGGGGAGCTGAGGAAGTTCGGAAAGCCGTCCCTTAGCGTTCTGGACCTCGTCGTCAAGGAGCTTGAGTCATTCTCGGGAGGAAGGAGCAAAAGGGCGATACACTCAAGGCTTTCCCTGCAATTCATAGCGGAGTCGGATGTGCATGTCATCAAGACGAGGGGAGGGCATACGGACAGCAAGATCATCACGTACGCAACGAACAGGGATATGACAGTTTGCACGGTTGACAAGCAGCTCAAGGATACCCTCCGGAGAAGAGGGGCCAAGGTTATCACCATAAGGCAGGGCAAGTACTTGGTGCTGGCTTTCGGGCATGAGTAGCATCGATGCCAATCCAATCTCTTTTATAAACTATTATCACGAGAATAATACAAATTAAAATATAAGAAGCCTATAATAGAGATAGTGTTTTTATGTACAAGTTAGTCGAGATCGAGGATGACGTGAGGGTACCGCCGTCGAAGTTCGAGTTCGGGCTCGAGGATTCCGTCAAGGCAAGCCTTGTCGATAAGTGGGAAGGAATAATCGAAAAGGGCCTTGGAGTCATACTGGTAGTCACCGGTGTAAATGATGTCGGTGAAGGAAGGATATTCGCCGGCGACGGCGCGGTCCATTACCCGGTCAAGTTCGAGATGCTGGTGTACAGGCCCGAGCAGAACGAGATAGTGCACGGCGAGGTTATAGACGTGACCGAGTTCGGGGCCTTCATGAGGCTTGGCCCGGTGGACGGCATGATCCATGTCAGCCAGATAATGGACGACTTCGTGAGCTACGACAGGAAGAACGCGATATTCACGGGGAAGGAGAGCAAGCACAGGCTCAAGGACGGCGACGTCATGAGGGCTAGGATAATATCGGTTTCAGTTGCAGGAAGGGAATACAAGATAGGTCTAACCGCAAGGCAGCCGAACCTCGGTTGCCTCGAATGGATAAAGGAAGATAAGGCCAAGGGCAACAAGAGGGCAGCCCCACCAAAGAAGGGGGGCTCTTAGTCCCAGGGTGATATGATATGACTGAAAGGGAAAAGGTATGCAGGAACTGCAGGCTGTTCGTGAAGGGAGATTCATGCCCCATATGCAACGAATCAAACTTCTCGCGCTCGTGGAAGGGAATGGCGATCGTTAATGACCCGATCGATTCGGACATCGCAAAGAACCTCGGAGTGACCGTGAAGGGCAAATACTGCCTTTGGGTCAAGTGAATGAACCCTCTTCTTGATAATAGTGCAGGCATTTATCGGAATGGGGGCAACCACCCACCGTTCATCGATATCTTTATATGTGTGTGCACCTAATATAGAATTCCGCTCCTGCGCCTGAGGATGGAAATAATGAAATGCAAGTAATCATCTGGAATTCATTTCAGGGCCGGAGGGGGGAGCATGACCAGAGTTCGATGCGCATGTGAATCCCGGTCTTTGAGCAATCTGCAATTTCTCGGGTGAGATTTCGGGGTATCTGTATGATTTGTGACTAAACCCAGTTGCATGGCGCGTCACCGCAATTGGTCAATGCTAGGTGGAGTGATGATATGAGCAAGGGAAATCAAAGGTACGGCCTCAGCGAGAAGGCTGAGAAGGTATTGTCCGGTCTGGACAGGGATGCCATTGAGCACGGGCTGCTCAGCATCGTAGACTCAGCTGTCGGCAAGAGCATAGGAGTCAAATCAGGAAGCCTTTGGAAGAAAGAAGGAGGCAATTACAGGGCCATAGATGGTATCAGGAATGGCAGGGGATTCATAGGCAATTCCGTCCCCAGGGAAGAAATGCATGCGACCGATGTCGAGTCGGAGCTTCTTGTCTTCAACAAGGACAAGAGGAAGAATCTGATCTCAAGGGAGTACAGCGCAGGGAGATTCCATGTGGATATTGCCCTGGGAACCGGCGCGGAATACATAATGCGCCTTGACCTGAAGAGGTGGAGCCCTATAAAACGGCTGAGGAGAATTCAAATGGTCACCTCCAGGGAGATCGGCTGGAACGTCTCGCGTGCCCTTGACAAGATTGGCATTTACGATCAGCTTGGAAGGTACAGGGACAAGACGCAGAACATATTCGCTGATGCCGGGAGGATCCAGGACGGCATAGTTCCCAAGGGCCATCCCGATTTCTTCGGCTTCGATGCCTACGGAAAGAACGTGAGGGCACATAAGACCGGAGGGGACTACTACGACTTCCTTCCTTTCGACCACTCGCTTAGGTTCGCCATGGCAGATGTCTCGGGGAAGGGCATCGCCTCATCCCTTCTGATGGCAGCTGTGCATGCGGCCGTCGATACGGGAAGGCACCAGGGGATGGAACCCTTCATGGCCGACCTGAACTCGTACCTATACAACCATTCAGATCCAGGAAAATTCGTGACGATGGTTCTTGGTGACCTCAGGAGGGACGGCAGCTTCGATTACGTAAACGCAGGGCACCCGTATCCTGTCCTGTTCACGGAGAATGGGCCGATCGACCTTGAAGGAAGCGACCTGGTCCTTGGCATCGATTCAGGTGTGTCCTACAGTAAGCATTCAGGAAGGTTGGAGAAGGGGCATATCCTCGGACTGTATACCGACGGGGTGACCGAGTCTCAGGACGATGAGGGTGAGTTCGGACTTGACAGGTTCAAGGAGATGGTCATGGATTACAGGCGCGAGCCTTCCGAGGTCATAGCCAATGCCACCCTCGCGGCGTTGGAATCCTATAACAGATTCAGGGACGATAGGACCGTCATGTTCATAAAGAAGGAGTATTGATAAAGGCAAAATCCCCGATTGTCAAATGGAAATGCCATGACTCATGTAAGTCCGTATGTCTTCTTGTAAAGGTCCGTTGATTCCAGGGCCTTGGTATCCCTCTTGTATGCATCCTTCTCAAGCCTAATACCGGTCTTCTTCTCGTATTCCCCAAAGCTCACGCCCTGGCCCTCCTGGTCCTTGTCCCTGTACCATTCCGGTATCACGTTGAACGCGCAGAACGGCACTATCCTGTTGTCGGACATGACATAGTGGATGCAGCATCTCTTGACCCTCTCTATGTCATAGTTGTACTTGTCCATGAAGTGCATCATCCCGACGAAGAGGGACCTGTGCTGCAGTTCCCCCAGCGCCTTGTAATCGTGCTTGACGAGGACGTTATAAAGTAGCTTCGCCACGCTGAAACCCTTGGGCGCCTTGTCCTTGTCTATGAAGGACTTCAGCTTGAAAAGCAGCTTAGCTCCCACCACGTATTTGCTCTTGCCGTTCTCCATCTCCTCGGCCTTGCCTTTCAGGTATTCCAGGAGCCCCTCGACGTCTACGAATCTCGGAAGTGGCAGCATCTTGCCTTTGTCCTCGAAAATGTAAGTCGCCATGCCGCACGCGAAATGGCTGGTGAGGTCGTACGTGGGCTTTTTCGTAAACGCCTCAACGAATCTCGTTATCGCATGGGGCGTAGGGACAGGGTAGAAGTCCTCCTTTCCTATCTGGCCGTCGGTCTGCTCCTCGATCTTTCTGATGGCGTCCGGGATGGTTATCCTCATCTTGTCCCTCTTGGCCTTCGTTATCCTGCCCACGAGCGATACCGGCTGGAAATTGACCCCCCTTACAACGTCTATGTTCCGGAAGCCGAATCTCAGCATGTCTCCGATCTCATGGTCGTTTACCGATTTGACTAGCGTGGGAACGAGAACTACGCCCACTCCTCCGGCCACCCTGCAGTTCTCAAGGATGCCAGGGATCTCCCAGTGGTTCTTGGGATTGGTCTCCTTGGTTACTCCATCGAAGCTTAGATAAAGCGTGTTTACGCCTTCCTCCCTTACCCTCTTCATGAGATCCAGGTCATTTGACAGCCGTATACCGTTGGTGTTCAGCTGGACGTGGTCGACACCGTGGCTCTTGCACATCTTTATTATATCGACCAGGTCCCCTCTAAGCGTGGGCTCCCCGCCTGTAAGCTGTACCGCGTTGCATGCGACCGGCCTCTCGTCGACGAGGGTCTTTACCATCTCGTTCAGCTGATCCAAGGTAGGCTCGTATATGTAACCCATCCTCTTGGCGTAGAAGAAGCAGTACCAGCAGCTCAGGTCGCACCTGTTGGTCAGGACCAGGTTGGCCAGTGCCGTATGCGACTTGTGCATTCTGCAGAGGCCGCAGTCCTTTGGGCATACCGGATTTTCCTTGCCGACGTTGGGATTGTCTATCCCGTGGCCGTCATTTGCGAATGATTTCGCCTTCCTGTACATGTCCACGGAAGACCAGTATATCTCCTCGAATTCGCCATGCTCCGGGCATTCCTTCCGTATGAAGACCTTCCCGTCCCTTTCGAAGACCTCAGCACCTATTATCACATTGCACTCGGGGCAGACAGAACTGGTCTTTGTTATGGTTTTTCCTTCCGATCCCGATTTCTTTTGAGGGGCCATATCCACCAACTTTTAATAAATTTAAAAAGTTTTAAATAGATAATTTTATTTACGTGCAAAACATATATAAAGATTTGGGTTGGGATCCATGGCGGACGGAAAGAACCTCGAGGAACGGGTATACTCAATATTCTCAGAGCTTGCGAGCACCCTAGGATATTCGCCTTTGCACGGGAAGATAATCGGTGCCCTTCTGGTGGAGGGAAGGGAAGTGTCGCTTCAGGACCTTGCCAGGAAGGTTCATTATTCGGCTGGAATGATATCACTGAGCCTTGACCTGCTCGAGGTGCTCGGCGTGATAAAGAAGGTGAAGAAGTCCGGGGACAGGAAGCTGTATGTGAGGCTCGAGGGCGACCTGCTGGAGATACTTAAGAGCGCCGTGATAATAAAGGTCAAGCACGGCATAGACGACTCTCTGAAGGAGCTGGACGTGAACAAGAAGGCCGTATCCAGGCTCGGGCCCGATGAGAAGGGGAACCTCCTTAAGACCATAGCCATCCTTGAGAAGGAGATAAAGAGGCTTGAGCACTACGTCAACCTGCTTTCCGGGATAAAGCTTCCATAGCGATATGAAATCTAATATAAATCATTCCCCAAATAGATTATATGATGGACGCAATCTCGCTTACGGTGACATACTTTGCCATCCTTCTCGGATTCGGAGTCCTCGTTGCGAACCTCCTCAAGAAGTGGAACATACCCGACACGTTCTTCCTGCTCCTGCTCGGCCTGCTTTTCAGCCCGACGTTCATTTCCCATCCGGCTATCACGCAATACATGAGCATCAAGCTTGTTGACGTCCAGGCAATGGGGAACATCCCGGACTTCCTCAGGATACTGGCGCTCATCCTTGTCGTTTTCACTGGGACGTTCAACCTGAACTTCAGGATATTCAAGAGGTACTCGGCGATATCGCTGAAGCTGGCCCTGATGGGCGTTTTGCTCAATACCCTGATACTCGGGGTGATAGCACATTTCATGTTCAATATCGACCTTCTCTTCGCTTTCCTCTTTGCATCTGTCATAAGCGGCACGGGAAGCGGTGTAATCTTCGCGTTCGAGGGTGCTCTTTCAAGATCGAGGAGGGCCCTAACGATCATGAAGGTGGAATCAATATTCAACTCCCCGATAAGCGTCCTGGTGCCTCTGATACTGCTCGATCTGCTCTTCCTTACGCCCGGGGCCATCATCGAGCCTATGAAATACATCACCCAGTTCTGGCTCATGATCACAGCCGGCGTGGGGACGGGTCTTATAATAGGGCTCTCCGTAAGCAGGATCTTCAAGGGTATCAGGGACGAGTATACGCCTCTTCTCCTTTTCGCTATAGCGCTGATCACCTACGCACTGGCGATAGGTGTGGGAGGCAGCGGGATGCTTGCAGTTGCCGTGTGCGGACTTGTGGCGGGGAACTTCTCAATCAGCAAGAAAGAGGAGAAGGAGAAGATAATAAGGTTCGAGGACCAGCTTTCGGAGATGCTCAGGATATCTGTGTTCACGCTTCTGGGCGCCCAGGTAACACTTTTGATCGGCATAAGGGAGATGGTCATGATATTCCTCTTCTTCATGCTGGTGGTCATTCTGAGGCCTATCTTCCTGCTTTCCATGATGGGTGGACTCAAGAACAAGTTCTCCAGGCTTGATGTCATGCTTATGAGCTTCATTGCACCAAGGGGGCTTCCTGCGGCTGCGATGGTTCCCATAATCGCCGCAGCGGCTATATCAGTTGGTCAGCCGGCAATGGCAGAAACGATTGTCAACATAGTGTTCATGGTTATTCTCCTGTCCGTTCTTTTCAGCACGATAGTTGCCAAGATAGGTAGCATGGAAAGGTTCCAGAAGGACCATAAGAAGACCGAAGAGGAAGAAAAACCCAAAAAAGAGGAAGAGAACAAGAAAGAGGACTATCAGGACCTGTTCTACATGCTGGAGGAGCATGAGGATTGTAAAGAGAGATGATTTTATATGCAAGTTTCAGGCGTCTGCTCGATGTGTGGAGGTCATGCGAAGCCCGTCTATACTTGCTCGCTCTGCGGTGCCATGGTATGCCACAAGTGCTTCAATGTCGACCTGGGTCTGTGCGAGAGGTGCACTGCGCAGTCCAGGAAGGGATTTTAAGAGGTTCTATCGAGTATTCATTATGAGCGAAGAGGTATTGGACGTAGTCGACGAGAATGACCGTGTCATTGGAAAAGACACAAGGTTCAATATCCATCACAGCAAGTCATGGCACAGGGGAATCCATGTGATAATCCTGAACGGTAAAGGGGAGATGCTCCTTCAGATGAGGGGGCCTGAACAGGACAAGTACCCCAACACCTACGACCTTTCGGTCTCAGAGCACGCCAAGGCCGGCGAGAGCTATGACCAGGCCGCAAAGAGGGGACTTTCCGAGGAGCTCGGCATAAAGGACGCAAAACCAAGGAAGCTTCTTCATCTTAAGATGGAATACGGACCGTTCGACAGAAGCATAACGGTGCTGTACGAGCTCAAGTATGATGGTGAAATAATCGTTGACGATAAAGAGACCATATCCGTCAGCTACCTCCCTGTTGATGAAGTCAAGAGGATGCTGAAGGCGGAGAAGGAGAAGTTCGCTTACTGGGCATATGAGATAATCAAATGGTATTTCGGTCTGGATACCATGGTAAAAGAACTGAATCCGGGCTCCTGAGGCAAGGCTTTTCAACCCACTGGAAGGCCTACGTACTTGTGCTCCTTGTAGTAGAGCATTATGTCATACTTGCTGATTATTGATGCGAACCTTTCCTTCAGGGACGATATGAAACCCCTCAGCTCATCGATGTTCTTGACGTGCAGCTCTATCTCGAAGTCCTCACCCCCGAGAACCTCGTCTATGTATACCACGTTCCCGTGGCTAGCCACGAACTCGCTCAGGCTGTCATACCTGTCCTTTGTGACATTATGAAGCCTGAGGTGCATCTTGTAGTACCTGTATCCGATCTTATCAAGGTCTATCATGAGCCTGTAGCATGATATTATCCCGTGCTTCTCAAGATCGCGTATCTTCTTGGCAACGGTCTTGCTGGACACCGATAGCCTGCTTGCTATATCGACGCTGCTAGTCCTTGAGTTCAGCACTAGCATCTTTAGTATTTCCTCGCTCACCACATCGATCTTCACCTGGTCAGGCTCCGTTATGAATACGAAGCTTCTCCTCCTCTTTTCAGCTGAACCATCAGGGATCAGGTAATCCTTGGAGAAATACGTGACCTTGGTGAATATGGACAGCCACCTCTTTTCGATGAAGTTTCGGTACCTTTCCATAAGCTTCTTCCAGAGCAGGTTCATCTCGTGCACGGTCCTGCATGGTATCCAGGTGTTTATGCTCCATCCGTCCTCCACGCTTACCATCCAGCTAACCTTCCTCTCCTGCCTGAGAAAGCCTATGATCTCCTGCTCCTTCCTCGGCGTCACGTTCTGTAGCCTCAGGAACAGCCTGTATGAGGTGTATCCGAGCTTTCCGGCATCCACGAGGGTCTGGAAACGCTTGATTACGCCCGATTCGCATAGCTTGTTGACCCTATATATCGTCGAATCCTTGCTCAGTCCTATCTTCCTTGCAAGCTCACGCATTGGCTGCCTGCTGTTCAGGTCCAGCTCGTATAAAAGCCTCCAATCCTTTGCATCCATCCTTTCCATTATAAGAATAATGGTAACATATATTTATAATTTATTCCCTTATGTCGCACATATTCTGCATTAGGTTCTTAAACAGAGAATATATTCTGAGAAAACATGGCATGTGGTGTTCATATGGACGAATCCGAGCATGGATACGGCATTGACGGGTTCTCGACCGAGCTATCCGAGTTCAATGTCAGGAAGGTGGGCAAGTTCGACAGGCTTTGGAAGGTTGGCTTCGGGGGTAGCATAGACCAGAGGCTGCTCATAGATAACGGGATCATCTACTTCGGTTCATTCGACCAGAACGTATATGCGATATCCGCTCAAGACGGGAAACTCATTTGGAAGTTCGGGACAAGGGCATCGATAGGTGAGTCATCCCCGGTACTGCATGACGGCAAGATATTCATTGGATCGTACGATTACAATCTCTACGCGATACACGCTTCAACGGGCGAAATGTCATGGAAATTCAAGACAGAGGGCGAGATAGGATCCACGCCAAATGTCAGCGACGGCATGGTTTTCTTTGGTTCTAGGGACCAGCAGGTGTATGCGCTGGACGCACGAAGCGGCTCTCTTATATGGAAGTTCAATACACAGGGCGCCATATTGTCAACGCCCTCGATCAACGAAGGTAGGGTATTCATCGGTTCGTGCGATCACAACCTCTACTGCCTGGATCAGCTTACAGGCAGGCTGATATGGAAGTTCGAGACACAGCAGGAGATCTACAACGCTAATCCGTTCCTTATCCACGATGGAATAATTTACTTCGCCTCATTCGACAACTATCTGAGGGCATTGCGAATAGAGGACCGTGAAGTCCTATGGAGATTCCCTTTAGGTATATATGGCTCTGCCGCAAGCCCCGTGATGCATGAAGGCATACTCTATCAGGAGACAAGGGACGGCAATCTTGTCGCCCTTACCCTTGAAGGAAAAGAGAAGTGGAGGTTCTATACCAGGGAGATATGCGCATTGCCGGTCATAGATGAAGATAGGATCTATATTGGGTCTGCCAACCAGAACCTATACTGCCTAAGGGTCGAGGACGGGGGGATCGTTTGGAAGTTCGCGACCCAGGGGGCGGTATGGTGGAAGCCCGCCATATCGGGGGATATCGTGTACTTCAGCTCATGGGACTGCCACATATACGCTGTGGACAAGAACGACGGGAAGGAGATATGGCGGTTCTATACAGGCGTGGGCCCATCATACATACCCCCAATTTCCGAGGGTTATGAGATCGAGCTGACGATCCCCGAGGATGATGTCGCAGAGCGGGAAACTAGGAAGGACTATGAGATCGCGCTTGGTGGAGAGGAGGAGGACAGCGGAGCATACAAATCGAGGATAACGTACCAGATATCTACACAGTATGCAGCCAAGGGGAAGTACCAGACAGATTCGGATGAGGAGTCATTCTGATATAATTTTCGCGAATATTCCTTGTATGAAGGCTATTACTGCGTCCGTGGTGGTATATATAGTATCATTCAATTGCCATGGTTTGTTTTGTTATTCACGGAATAGCCATTTAAAAACTATTTGAGCAATAATTCTTAGAATGAAATAAGCCGAGGTGGCAGAATCTGGTAACGCGCTAGACTGGAAATCTAGTGTGCTTCGGCACTTATGGGTTCAAATCCCATCCTCGGCGCTCTGCAAAATGACCTGATTATAAGGAGATGTGCATTAAACACGGCCTGAAGGAAATTGGATGATAGCTCTTATCGCGTCTTGCGTATCAAGAGGGCTCCTGCTTTCGCCGCTTTCTTCAATCCCTCTAAGGAGGGCTGGTTGTTCAGAACGAAATCTACATAATCCTGTTTCCTGCTCACATAGCCCAAAAGCGGACCCAGGCAATCTTCATGATATGACTTCCCTTCCCCGGTCAACCTGTAGCTCCTGAAATCCTTTGGGAAGGATGATTTCACGTATCCCTTTCTCTCCAGCCTATCCAGCGCCCCTCTCACGGACATCTTGGACATATATCCAGATTCCTCGAATAAGGACGTCGCTTCAAAGAAGCTCCCTTGATCCGATTCCGTGAAGACCTTTGCCAGCCTTCTCAACTCTGGCCAGCGGTCCCTGAAATCACCGGGATCGAATATCTTGCCTGTCCTCCGATAGACGCGTTTCTGCACATCCTTGCTTCCCTTGACCGGCTCAACGAAATGCAGACCCTCGGGGTAACGCTCGCTTCCAATAGCCACGTTGGAAAGGTCATCGAGCTTATACTGAAGTTGTGCAGGATTGATCCCCGTGAACTCCGACAACTGGTGAAGGGTCTGCCCATCATGAGATGACAAAGACCTGATTATATCCACCTTCCCATATGAGCCCCTTCTCTGATAGCGCGAGTTCATAGGGCCCATGACCTCCCACGCCGAGATTCCGTATCTCGACGGAAGGAAGTTCATCCCGAACGCGACGGCGGGCTGCAGCCATTCCCCAAGCATGGTAAGCCTATATGTTTCTGCGGTCCCGCGTTTCCTCCCGGCGGCCGTTGAAGTTGCGGCCAGGCTCCCATCACCTGCTTTGGCGATTGTTTTCAGGTATCTGTATATGTTCTTCGATTCGAGATGCACTTCAAGAACCGGAAATCTATTCAGCCTATCCCTCATGTCCGTGATTGTCAAGGGGCTTTGTTCGAGCATCAGGAATGTCAGGGCTTTCAGCTCATGGTTGATAATATCCAGCACCCTGCGGAAGTCTTCTATATTCTCAGCACCCCCATAATCGCTCATGATAAGAGTATTCGGCGAAAATATTTATTTCAGACAGCGATTCTTGAAAGTGCCATATCTCCCATATTGGCGGGTTTCGGTACGAAGGATACGCCTTTGGACCTAACTTACTTGGTAGAAATTTCGGAGTCACTTACCTCTGCGTTGACTATGAACTGGAAATTTGAAACCATGACGGTAATAATTTGGTATTCTGTCATGCCTTTCACACCCTTCCAATTAACGGACATCATTTCACTGAAATGATATTGGCCTTATAGGATGCCCTTCTTCTTCCGTATCTGCGCATAGAAATTGGCTTGAGCGTTCAGCCCTAATGCCGTCGAGATTGCCACTCCGGCAAGCGCTACCACTATCCCGGGAAGAAGAGACCACCCCGCGTTAAGGATGACCGTGAAGAACTCCATCCCTGTCGAGCCCTCGCCCATCAACATCAGCTCAGGGATTAGCAGGTTGAACGATATCATGAAGACAGGTATCATGAACACTACGGCTATTACGCCCGATATTACCGAAATGAGTATCCATGACAGGAGCACCTCCGGGAACCTGTCACGGAAAAGCCTGTATGATTCCCTCATTGCTTCGATGAAAGGCTTCTTGCCCACTATCACAGCAGGCATCGAATAGAAGAAAATGATGCCTATTACGATCGATATCAGCCAACCTATGTATGGCACCAGGCCCGTGACATAGGAAGCCAAACCCACCAGGACCGATATTCCCACGATAGATATGTATCTCTCCCTTGCCACATCGCAGCTCTTCCTGTACTCCTTGGGCTTTACGGACTGTTGCAGGAGCGCCCCAACGACAAAGAGCCTCACAAGCAGCCAGAGCACGAACAGCGAGAAAAGGAAGACCAGCATGTTCACGACGGACGCGGCAACGGCGAATCCCTCGACAGGCGCGTTTATTATATCCACGAATGCGGATGCGTTGGAGACCATGTTCGACAGCACCGCCATGACGAAAAGAGCGTCTATCGCGAATATCGGAAGCCACCTCTTTGGCTCCACGCCGAACCTGAGGGCACCTGAAAGGACTTTCCCGTAATCTACCATATAACCACTTTAGCGATACTGCTTATAAATGTTACACTGATATGGGATTATATACGCTATCCCTCGTCTCATTCGGGCTGCACGTAGACGTACCCCAAAGGCGTTGTCTTGACGACCGCATTCAACTCAACGTATCCCTCTTTGAGCTCCTTCCCGGAACGAAGGGCTATGGTCGATATCTGGTCGTAGAACGAATACCATATCTCATTTCCAGAGACCTTCCTCGACATCCTTATGTACCCGCCCACCTTGATCTTCTGGCCTATGTATGACTGCGGGTCGCTCGCTATGTCAGATACCCAGTGGACGTGCTTGTGCTTCATGGCTGACTTATTTGCCAGATGGTGCTCTGCCGGGCTTACCTTCTCCTGTATCGCCCTGTACTTCTTGACCTGCCGGTACACCAGGAATATGAGCATTATGGCGATTATCATCGCGCCGATGTAGCTGAATACCTCGTATGGGAACGGCGGAAGGGGATCCTCGTCGAAGTGGATGTCATTTCGGCAGAAACCTGTCGTATATACCTTTCCGCCGCATATGCACGAACCGGTTATTTCGCCCTCGGTGCAGTTCACGTTGGTCGAGAGTATGCAGTCCGACTCGTCCGTCTCCCCGTCGCAGTCGTCATCAAGGCCGTTACCGCATATCTCTATCGTTGGTCCAATACCGCTTAAGCACTCATCCGACCACCTTCCCCCGGCGCATATCCTGTGACCCGCCTCGCATACTCCCGTCTCGAGGCCGCACTGCTTCGTCGCACCGAGCACGCATTCGCAGGTTATCCCGTCATCTATTAGGCCGTTGCAGTCATCGTCGAGATTGTTGCATTCCTCTGACTTTGGCATGGTCCCGCCGATGCATTCGCCCCATGCACCGTTTATGCACTCCTGCTTACCGGGCTCGCATATCCCAGTTGAGACGCCGCATGGTATCTTTGCGCCCTCAGTGCACAGGGGTCCGCTAACGGTGCCACCCGTATACGTTGATCCCGATGACTTCGTTACGCACTTGCCATCGGAGCATGACTGTCCGCTG
>CAYRIP010000004.1:0-18399 GCA_964424395.1 uncultured archaeon
TTGATGCCATAGGCCATGACCTCTTCTATGTGGTCCACATATTCATCGGATACGGCGTTTACCTCCGCTTTGGGAATATCATATTCTTCATCATGGGCATAAGTGCCTCTGTCTTCATGCTCTTCTTCAGGCTGCATCAGATGAGGTTCGAATACATCGATATCGAGGCGAAGGTTGGCGAGAAATCGGGCAAGAATTCGAAGTACTTCTATGATGTCATAATGGCCAACACATTCCTGCCGGTGTTGTACATCATGGCTCTGGCGGACCTGCTTCAATATTTCGTTTACTTCTATGGCATTTACATCCCGATCTTCTGGGTCGCGTGGATGATCAGAAAGAGGAAGTGGTTCATCAAAGGCGAAAGTGGCGCAAGCGAGGAGAAGGCTTTCTGGAACGATATGAAAGGGCATGTCTGAACGGGAAAGCGTGTTCTTTTTTTGCCAGGGACTGGACCATTGATAATAAAAACATAATTGTTTTTCATATTCTCATGGCTTGCGTACTGTGCGATGCGTTGGATGAGAAATATCGGGTAGTGCTTGAGGATGAGCACAGCTTTTCGATCGTGAACCGGGAGCCGTTGATCGAGGGCCATCTCATGGTGCTGCCCAAAAGGCATGTCGAGCGCTTGGGCGATCTGACCCCGGATGAATCAATGTCGATCTCGAAAATGCTTGGCAGGTTGTCCGATGTCCTGGAGCATGCGTTCCCTGAGCCTAACATGATCGCGCTGAACATGGGGAAGAACACGTCTCAGGACCATCTCCATTTCCATATCATGCCTTCAGAGATAAGCGGGGGTTTCAGGGGCGTGTACACAGCAGCGATGAAGAGGCCTTTCAGGGTAGAAGCGGACAAAAAGAAGCTGGCCGATACCGCGGATTTTATCAGGAAGCACATCGGGAAGATATCTTGAGATGGATGTGGTTTGGAAACCGAATGGAAAAGCCGCCATCGTTATCTGCTACGATTCCCCGCCGATCCTCTTATAATCCTGGACCGTGTCAAATTCCATCCAGTTCTCTTTAATCAGGACGCACTTGATCCTGACGCCGCGGTCAATCATCTCCTGGAATATGTCGGTTATGTATGACTTCTGCCATTCCTTCGTGTTCTGATAGGGATCCGTCATCTTCAGCGTCGAATTCAGCCTGTCGAAATGGAAAAGAAACGTCCTGATCCCGGCCGGGGTGAACTTCCACAGGCCAATGAACTCGCCCTGCCTGTCCTTTGGGGTATCATGGGTGAAGATGTGCTTGCCAATCCTCAGCATCATCTTGTCGTTGTCCATGATCACGTTCTCGGCCTCTGAGACCGGGTGGTCCGTCCTCCCGTCGTAATACTGTTCCCATTCGACGTCCACGATGCTTGCGATGTCTTCCTTGGATCGCACCAGTTCCTTTACTACGCTGTCGTTATACCATATATCGGAATATGTAACGACCACATCCTCTCCCTTCTTGATGGCCTCCTCAAGCTTTGGCCTAGCACACATCAATGAATGCAGAATGTTGTTGTTCAAAAAGTCCGTGTTCTCGAAGTACGTCACATCAGGCAGGTCGATCTTTTCCCTGTTGTATCCCCGGATTATCGATATGTCGCCGATCCCGTTCTTCCGGAAGAGGTCTACCGTGTTAAAAAGGATCGGCTTTCCCTTTATCTTCAGCAGGCACTTGGGGATGTCCTTTGTGAGAGGCATCATCCTCTTGCTCGGGCCGGCCGCGATGATAATAGCTTTCATATGCACCAATATTTTCTCTCAACTTAAAAAAACATACTTTAAAATAACTTTTCTGCCTTCTTCAGATCCTCTGGAAAATCGATGTCAACGAACCCGGCATCCCCGATATCAAAAGCGGTGACCACGCTTCCCTGTTCTATCATGCCGTTGATCACATCTATGATGGTGCCGTTGAGGTCCTCCTTTGCCATCTCGTTGAGCTTCTCTATGGCCTTCTTGGCCCCATTCTCAGAGAATTTCACGATGCCTATGAATTCGCCGTTCTCCCCGGTGCCTCCGGCCTTGCTGATGCCTGTGATAAACCCTTTCCTTTCGATGACCTTCTCAGCCTCTTCCCTAAGGCCGTCCCTTTTCACGGCAATGCAGACGTCCCCTTTCCTCTCAAGCAGACCGGTTACGGTCTTCGGATCGAAAAGTATGTCAGAATATAGGAGAACGACTCCCCCCTTCAGCATGTCCCTGGCGACCCACAGCGTCATCGCCATCCCCGATACGCCGTAAAAGGGATTCAGCTGGGTGCTGATCTTTTGTTTCTTGCAGAACGCCTCCACCTTATCAGCCTCGTAGCCGCTTATGACAATGATGTCCTTGATCCCTGCCTTACTTATTGCCTCGATCTGGTGCTGCAGGATGGGTTTGCCTTTCACCTTCAACAGGCATTGGGGCGCGTCCTTAGTAAGGGGCAGAAGCCTTGTCGCCTTCCCTGCCGCTAATATCATTGCTTTCATACATTCACCTCTGTTTTTCATGCTTATAACTCATGTTGCTCCAGCGACTCAGACCCCAGTATCCTCTTTCGTATGTAAGCGCTGAACCTGTCTATGGCTATGACCATCGAGACCATTATTATGAGGATGGTCAGGACCTCCTGATTCTTAAAGAGCCTCATGCTCGTTATAAGCTCCATGCCGATTCCCCCGGCACCGACCAGTCCAAGCACCGTAGCGGCCCTGAAATTGTTCTCCAGATAGTATAGGAAGTAATTGGTGAACAGCGGCTTGACCTGAGGGAAGATCCCCCTCACGACGACCTGGACCTTGTTTGCGCCTGTCGAGACGACCGCCTTGACCTTCTCCGAATCCACGGTCTCTATCGCCTCTGAGAAATACCTTCCCAAGGCACCCGTCACATGGGCGGCCAGGGCAAGCACTCCCGGGAAAGGCCCAAGGCCGACCATCGATACGAAGATCAGACCCCACACGATCTCGTTTATGCCCCTGCAGATATCGAATATCGATCTCACGGTGTGATAGATGAGCCTGTTCTTCACGATATTCCTTGCCGCCAGAAACGATAGTGGCAGCGCAATCAAGGCCCCTATGGTCGACCCGACGATCGCCATCTGAAGAGTCTCTATCGCCTTTAGGAGGAACCTGCCCAGATTGGAGAAATCGGGCGGGAACATCCTTGTGATGAAATCCACCATGTGCGGCACGCCCTCTGCCAGAGTGATGGGGTTCGTGTTTGTCCCAGCTATTGCCCAGTAATAGATAGCCACGATCGATATCCCTAGTATAATCCCCTTATACTTCTTGTTTTTGTCAGGCAGCTTCATAGTTAAAACCCTGTCTTGCCGTAGAGATACCAGTCCTTGGTCTTTCCGTAGATGTCGACGATGTCCTTTTCCGTGAGCTCGTCCGGTTTGCCGTCGAACACAATCCCGCCCTCTTTCATCCCGATTATCCTTGAGCCGTACCTTTTAGCGAATTCCAGGAAATGCAGGCTCGTGATCAGCGTGATGCATTTCTCGCTGCAGATCTTCGTCAGAAGGTCCATGATCTCTTTCATAAGCTTGGGATCGAGGTTTGAGACCGGTTCATCAGCGAGCATGATGGTCGGATTCTGGCATAACGCGCGTGCTATGGCAACCCTTTGCTTCTGGCCGCCGCTCAGATTGGCGACCTTCTCATGTTCCAATTCCCCAAGCCCGACCCTTGAAAGCGCTTCCTTCATCACGGAATAATCCTCTTGGGAGAATCTTCCCATTATCGTGTTGAGGGTGCTGTTGAACCTCAGCCTTCCGTTGATTACGTTCTTCTGCACGGTGTCCCTTTCAATGAGATTGAAATTCTGAAAGATTATGCCGATGTTGCCCCTTATCTCCTCCGATTTGCTCTTGCTGCTGCTTAGGATGTCTTCGCCCGCAATAAGAATCTTGCCTTCGGATGGTTCTATCAGCCTGTTTATGGACTTAAGGAGCGTTGATTTTCCCGAACCGCTCGATCCTATGATGACGACCTTCTCTCCCTTCTTAATCTTCAGGCTGACATTATTCACAGCCTCTTCATCCCTGTCCCTGTATGTGTGGCTAAGGTTCTTGATCTCAATCATGCTATTTCTCTCCCAGTCGAGCCAAGCTCATTCTATTCACCATCTCTCTTCAAACATCTTCAAATGATATATAATATATCAAAAGGCGTGGGTGGCTAATTGCTAGCGGAATCCGGACTCGTCACATCCATATCAAGCACTCTGGCGGTTTCCCTGATAACGTCATAATCGCTGTCGGTCACTGCTTGGTACCTCTCTATGTCGCCCCAGCCGCTCACTTCGTGTATGGTCTGCTGCTTCATGCCTATCAGCGTGTCCTGGATCTTCTTCTTCAGCTCGGCAGGAAGGTCCTTTCTCACTGCGATCGGCGAGCCTGGTATTGGTTCTGATTTGTAGATTATTATGTTGGTCCCCGGATCGATCTGGCCCTCATCAACCATCCTGTTGTATGATGTGTCGCTGTCAGCCCCTGCATCAACCTGACCGCTCGCAACCGCATATTCGACCGCATTATGCGTTCCGGCATAGTAGCTCATGCTGAAATCGTTGTCGGGGTCTATGCCGTTCTCTATCAGCATCTTTCTTGGTATGAGGTTGCCTGATGTCGAAGCCGGGTCCACGAAGGTGAAGCTCCTACCTTTCAGGTCTTCCAGCGTCTCTATGCCACTGTCAAATCTTGTTATTATAATCGATTGGTATGATGCAATGCCAGTACTCTTCCTTACGCCGTTGACGATTGCCTCGGCTCCCGCGACATTCGACGCGATTATGTATGAGAAGGGACCGAACCAGGCCATGTCTATGTGCTTTGCCCTCATAGCCTCTATGGCCGCGGTGTAGTCCGAGGTCACCTGTATCTCGACCGGAATGCCGAGTTCCTCGGTCAGGTACTGCTTGATGGGCTCATACTGCCTAAGCATCTCCTGTGCATCATCTGCCGGGATAAGCCCCATCTTCAGGACCTTGATCTCACCTGTCCCATCGGTCTGAGGCTGGTATGTCAGGGCTACCGACGCTGCTGCGATTATCGCTATTACCGATATCAATCCAATAATGATCGGATTTTTCATCGTTTTTCACCTCCCGTTCTTTTTATAGACAATCTGATATCCCGGGCCGGGCCCCTAAACATCCTCTCCGCTTTTTTCAGGTCCTCTACCGTATCGAGCTCTATCCACCTTCCCTTGACAAATATCGGTGTGATGGAATGCCCCATATCGATCAGTTCCTGCAGCATGTCCGTCATGTACGCTTTCTCCAGCGAGGGGCTGGTATGGAAGGGTGAGCCCGGGCCCAGCTTCTTCTTCAGCTTGCTGTAATGGTTCAATAGTATCCCGGCTCCTCTTTTTGAGAATCTCATGAGCCCTATGAACTCGCCATCGGTCTCCACCGGGCTTATGGACTTCGCTATCCTGACGACTTTGCCGTTCTTGATCACGACCTTCTCAGCCTCTTCAACAGGGTGCTGGAAACGGTTCTCGTATTGCTTTTTCCAGCTGGGGTCCACGACGACGGAAATATCGTATTTGCTCCTCTTGATTTCCTCAAGGACCGCCCTGTCGAAGATGATATCAGAATAGGAAGCGATGAACCCATCATCCAGCTCATTCCCGGCCGACATCAGCGACTCGAGTATGTTGTTGCTTTTGTAATTCGGGTTGTTCACGTACTTGATCCCGGGATAGTCGATCTTCTCTTTCCTGTATCCCCTGACGACGACTATATCCTTGATCCCGCTCGAATTGAATATCTCTATCTGCCTTCTCAGTATCGATTTCCCGCCGACTTCCAGCATGCACTTGGGCTTGTCCGCTGTCAGCTCCATCATCCTGGTGCTCATCCCAGCAGCGAGTATGATCGCCTTCAGGCCGCCTTTCTCCGGCCCAGCTTTGCTGAAATAATCCGATATGATCTCTCCTGCGAACTCCCTGGCATTCTTGTTCCTCTCGGTAGCCTCGTTCTTCAGCCTCCTCCAGACGTCGGAATCGACTGATATGTTTCTTTGCATGCGGATTCCCTCAAATATATATTTCAACAATAATATAAAATATAAATATATATTCTGAATCATGTATTTATATATTTATAGGCCCGTATAGCGAATTTCTGCTTTTTCATGCACAGGATACCAAATGCTCAATGGTCCTCAGAATATATGAAGGAGACTCCCAGGACTGTCGTTATCACATATCCGATAACAGCAGCGATAATGCACATTACGACAGTCGCATCCGAACCTACGCCGAATATGGAGAACAGCAAGATTAGAGTGGCCTCTCTGGTTCCCCAGCCCCCTACGGTCACGGGCAGAAGCCCTATGAGAGTAGCGATCGGGAGGATGGTCACGAATATGTAATAGGGAATGCTGATTCCAAGCGACAGCGCCACCATGTAGGTGGATGAGTACAGGATGACCCATCCCGTGAAGGTGAGAAGGAAGGGGATGATCATGTCCCTCCAGTCCAATATGTTGTCATGGAATGAGTTGAAGGCGTTCTTTGCCCTGGTCTTCATGTTCCCGGGGACGAATATCCTCCAGAAAATCTTTAAGATTCCCATGCTTGAGCCCTTGCGGAGCATCAGGAAAGCCACAGAGAAGAATGCTATGAAGAGCATCGCCAGCGCGATGAATATCTCAAAGGAGATGTAGTTGGCCATGATTATCATCCCTATGGGAGCCAACACGGAGAGGGCTGCGAATTCCAGGACCTTGTCTAGCACTATGCTGACGGCGCATTCGCCCGTGCTCTTGGAGGTCCTCTTCTTGATGTACCCTATCCGGATGAAGTTACCTATCCTTCCGGGGGTGATTATGCCGTAGAACGTGCCGATGAAATATATCCTGAAGAGGGACCAGTACCCCAGGTCGATACCCTGCTTCTTTATCAGGTATTCCCATTTCAGGTTCTGGATGCCCATCGATATCATGAAGAGCAATACGGCCGGCACCAGGTATACGGCGTTCACCCTGTTGAACGTCTGGATTATCTCCGCTGGCCCTATCCTAAGAATAAGGTAAGCCATGATGGCGATTCCTATCAGGGGAAGTATCCTCAGAGCCCTCTTCACGAACATGCGAACACCATGAATTCTATTACCTGTTTTATTATAAATATCGGGCGCGGGCACTCATGCGCTGGGAAAATGGCCTATCTTTTCAGCCTCAGCTTCAGGACAGTGAAGAACATGTTTGGCACGGCCCTGCCTATCTTTAGGGTTGACATAGGCTTGTCGTCCCACCAGATGGGGACTTCCTTTACCCTGTAGCCCATCTTCTTTATCACGTAGAGTATGCATGCGTCTATCGCGAAGTTCGTCACCTCAAGCTTCGCAGCGACTTCCCTTACGACGCTTCCCTTGAAGAGCTTGGCCGGGCACTGCGTGTCCTTGTAATTCAGCCCGAACACCAACCGCACGAGCACGTTGAATCCCCTGCTGGCTATCCTTCTCATCAGGGTCTGCTTTTCGGCAACGTACGAGCCCTTCATCCACCTCGAGCCTATGATGCCGTCGTAGTCGCCAATCCTCTTCAGAAGGGAGAGGATCTCGCTTGGCGGCGTGGATCCGTCGGCGTCGGTGTAGGCCACATAATCGCCCCTGGCCACCGCAAACCCCTTCAGCAGGGCTCCGCCCTTTCCCTGCCTGTCGTTGGAGACGATGAAGCGGATGTTCCTGTTCCTCTTTGCGAATCCCTTGACGATCCCGGGGGTGCCGTCGGTGCACCCGTCCATGACTATGATGAGCTCGTATCGCATCCTCTTATTGTCGAAGAACCTAGAAAAATCCTTGAGTGTCCCACCTATCCTCTTCTCCTCATTGTATGCGGGTATGATAATGCTTAGCATCGTCAGGCACCAGGTCTCATCAGGACTTGCGGAGCGGGTCCCTGAAATACTTTATCGTTTCCGCAAGGCCGTCCTTTAAGGACATCCTAGGCTCCCATCTCAGCACCTTCCTGGCCAGTGATATGTCCGGGCATCTCCTCTTCGGGTCGTCCTCCGGGAGCGGCCTGAAGACCTTCTTCGATCCGGATTTCGTCAGCTCCAGCACGATGTCCGCAAGCTCAAGGACCGTCCTTTCCGACGGGTTCCCAAGATTTATCGGCATGCCGTACTTGGTGTCCATGAACCTTCGCATGCCGTCGATGAGATCAGTTATGTAGCAGAAGCTCCTTGTCTGCTTGCCGTCACCGAACACAGTCAGGGGCTTTCCCTGGATGGCCTGCGTGATGAAGACCGGCACGACCCTGCCGTCGTTGACCCTCATCCTCGGGCCGTACGTGTTGAATATGCGGACTATCTTGGTGTCGACGCCGTGAATCCTCTGATACGCCATGATCAGGGCCTCGCTGCATCGCTTGGATTCGTCATAGCAGGAGCGAACGCCCACGGGATTCACCTTCCCCCAGTAGGACTCCGGCTGGGGGTTGACCTCAGGGTCCCCGTAGACCTCGGATGTGGAGGCGAAAAGGAACTTTGCGCCGTTTGACTTGGCAAGCCCGACCGCGTTGTGCGTGCCGAGCGTGCCAACCTTGATGGTCTTGATCGGGTGGCGCCTGTAGTCCACAGGGCTCGCAAGTGATGCCAGATGGAGGACATGGTCGAGCTTCTCATCGACATGTATCGGCTTGGTCACGTCCTGCTCTATGTAGGAGAAGCTCTTGTTATCCATCAGGTGCTCAATGTTGCCCTTCTTCCCTGTCACCAGGTTGTCCATGCAGATGACCCTGAACTTGTCATCTATAAGCCTGTCGCACATGTGGGACCCTATGAATCCCGCACCGCCAGTCACAAGAACCGTTTGCATATTCATCTCCCGTTCTTCTCTTCATGCCTCTTCATCTTCTTCATCAGCTTCTCCCTGCCGCTGATGTGCATCGGCATGTCCAGGAAGTTCAGGAGATCCTTTTCGGTGTGAAGGACGGTCTTCCATTTGCCGATGTCAAGATACTTGCCCTTGAGGACAAGGCCATTGACGCTCTCCCCGCTCTTCATCGCCAGGGAGATTGCGTCCGTTATCTGGATCTCGCCCTTCTTCCCGGGCTTGGTCTTCTTGATATACTTGAATATGCCCGGCTCGAATATGTAGCCGCCGCACATGGCGTAGTACCCGCCATCGCTCTTGAATTCAGCTGCCCGCGAAATGGAAGGCTTCTCCTTGACCTTCGCGATCTCCCCCCTGTCGCCACCGATTTCCTTGAACTTCGCCAGCCCGTATCCCTTCGGGTCATCGACCTCGAAGAGCAGCAGGGTCGCTATGGGCTTTCTCTTCTTGTGGTATCTGATGAGCTCCTTTATCTCATCCTTGGGCTCGATGAATGAGTCGCCAAGCAGCGTGACGAAGGTGGTGTCGATCCAGTCCTTCGCCTGGTATATTGCGTGCCCAAGCCCCTTCCTCTCCATCTGGTAAACGTAAGCGACGTTCACCCCGAAGAATGACCCGTCGCCCAGGTAGTCCATCAGCGCTCCCTTCTGGTAGCCGACGACCATGAATATCTTGCCTATCCCGCCTGCCCTAAGGTTCTCGACGCAGTGCTCTATGACAGCCTTGCCCAGTATGGGATACATCTCCTTTGGGACGGCCCTTGCGAACGGGTACAGCCTCGTGCCGCTACCGGCTGCCGGCACCAGTCCCACGATCTCGTCCTTCATCATCGATCACCAACACAGGCCCTCGAAGCCGCTCACCTTTCCAGGGTCGAGTATCCTCCTGCCCTCGATTATGATTTTGCCCCTCATGGAGCTGAAATCCTCGTCGGTGAGCTCCTTCAGCTCGGGCCACTCCGTCAGCAGCAGGCACGCGTCCGCGTCCTCGAGCGCATGCTTCGGGCTGTTGCTGTAGGTTATCCCCTTGAGCTCGCGCCTGAAGTTGTCCGCCGCCTGGGGGTCATATGCATTAATATTGGCCCCTGACTTTATCAAGGCTCCGATTATCTTCAGCGATGGAGCCTCCCTTATGTCATCGGTTCCCGGCTTGAACGCCAGCCCGAGGACGGCTATCGTCTTGTTCCTAAGGCTCGGAAGCCGCCTTCTGAGAAGGCCTACAAGCTTCATGGGCTGGTCCTCGTTCACCGAATCGACCGATTCCATTATCCTAAGCGGCTCTCCAGAATCCCTGGATTTCGCTATGAGTGCCTTCACGTCCTTCGGGAAGCAGCTACCCCCGTATCCCTCGCCGGCGTCCAGAAAGCTCCTCTCGATCCTCCTGTCATGGCCCATCGCCTCAGCGACGTCATAAGTGTCGATTGCAAGCCTCTTGCAGAGGTTTCCGATCTCGTTTATGAACGATATCTTGGTAGCGAGGAAAGCGTTGCTGGCATACTTTATCATCTCTGCCGTTGCGGGCTTCGTCCTCATAATAGGGCATGAGAAATCGGTATAGAGCCTGCATACGCGCTCAGTTGACTCCTTGTCGATTCCGCCCACGACTATCCTGTCGGGATTCATGAAGTCTTCGATCGCAAGCCCCTCCCTTAGGAACTCGGGGTTCATCGCCACGCCGAAATCCTCTCCCGCCCTCTTCCCCGAATGCTTCTCAAGAAGAGGTATCACGACATCTTCGGTGGTCCCCGGGAGCACGGTGGATTTGACGACGACCGTATGATATCCATCCTTTTCACTCAGGGCTTTCCCGATATCCCCGGCGACCTTCCTTATGTAGCTGAGGTCTATGCTGCCGCTCTTCCTCGAGGGGGTACCGACCGATATGAACGTCAGCGATGTCCCAAGGACAGCCCTCTTTAGGTCCATCGCAGCGTGGACCCTGCCCGCACCGAGGTTCTTCTTCAGCATCCTGTCAAGGCCCTTCTCATATATCGGGGCTATGCCCCTGTTGATCTTCTCAACCTTGTCCTTGACGACGTCCACCATCACCACGTGGTTTCCAAGCTCTGCGAAGCACACTCCCGTGATAAGCCCTATATATCCCGTTCCGATGACCGATACTTTCATAGTATTAACTTTTTGAAGGATGGTTTTATATAAACTGCTCTTCATATCATCGACTCTTCACAAGTCTAAGAAAGCATATGCTTTAATAGTAATACTCTAATATTACTTTTCATGCAGAAGAGTAGGATTTCGATGACGATCTCAGGGGATGTCTTAAAGAAGCTGGACAGCATCGTGGACGGCGAGACCATCAGGTCGAGGTCTGAGGCGATCGAGAACATCCTGAACCAGTACCTGGAATCCAACAAGGTAGCGGTCATACTCGGGGGCGGTGACCCCGAGAAGCTGATGATAGGGGGGAAGCTGAGGCCTCTTGTCAAAATTGGGGGGAAGTGCCTGATAGAGCATAACATCGAGACCCTCAGGAAATCGGGCTTCAAGAAGATATTCATAGTCGGCAGGAACGAGATGATCGGGGAATGCTTCAAGCTGCTCGGTAACGGGTCCAGGCACATGGTCGACATAAAATACATAGAGGAGCAGAAGAGCCTTGGGAACGCGAAGACGCTGCAGCTCGCCGAGCCTTTTGTGAGGTCCCCCTTCCTGGTCCTGCCTGTCGATAACTTCTTCGATTTCGATCTAAACTACCTTGCCAAGGTCCATATGTCCAATCGCGGGCCGGTGACCCTTGCGGTCCAGGCGGGAAGGGAATCCGTGTCCAACCTGGGCGTCGTGGAGATGGCCGGGGGGCAGATAATCGGCTATGAGGAGAAGCCGGCGAAGCCGAAGACTTATCTCACGTCCACGTTCATCGGGATGTATGACCCAAGCGTCTTCGAATACATCCCGAAGGGAAATGTCAAATGGGTCCTTCAGACGAACCTCTTCACCAGGCTTATATCAGAAGGCAAGCTATATGGGTGCATGGTACCCGGCAATTACGTGAACATACACTCCAGCGGCGATCTTAGGAAAATTAGTAATACTAAAGTATTACCTAGTAATAAATAACTATTTAAAGCTATTGAACGAATTCTATTCCAAGGTGAAAACATTGGGCATCAAGGAAAAGCTGTTGAGCGGCGAGAAGAGCATCGCCATCTGGGGCACTGGATTCATAGGATTCACGACCATGGCGAACTTCGCACATAACGGCATCAAATGCGTCGGATTCGATGTGGACAAGGAGAAGGTCAGGGCTATCAACGGCGGAAAGATACCCATAGACAACCTGGAATACTGGCTCGGCTTCGAGGTTGACGGCCTTGTCAAATCCGGTCTCATGAGATCCACTACGGACTGGCATGAGGCTATGAGCCCTGACATCGCCGTCCATTTCGTGAGCATCCCCACCGAGAAGGAGGGAAAGCCCTATGATTATATTCTCATAGACGTCATAAAGAAGCTTGCAATGCTAAAGAAGGTGAAGAACGGCGATCCGCCCCTGGTCATAGTGGAATCGACCCTGACCCCCGGAAGGAGCGATAAGATAATACTTCCGCTGTTCAAGGAAGCGGGCATCGAGGTCGGAAAGGACATACTCTTCGGGGTCGCCCCCAGAAGGGACTGGTTCGTCTCTCCGGAAAAGAGCCTGAAGAAGCTGCCGAGGGTCTTCGGCGGCACGACCGCAAAGACGACTGGGATGATGAAAGACGTCCTTTCGATCGTCTGCGAGAACCTCGTCCCATCACCAGACCACAAGCATGCGGAGATGGTAAAAAGCATCGAGAACGCCTACAGGCACATGGACATAACGCTTGCAAACCAGCTCTCGCTCGCTTATCCCGAGGTGGACATCAAGGAGGTTCTTAGGCTGGTCGGCACGAAATGGAACGTGGGGACGTTCCACCCGAGCTTCGGGACCGGGGGCTACTGCATCCCCCTATCGAGCCAGTACGTGATGCTCGGCGCCAGCAAGCCAGAGCATCTGACGATACTGAAGGAGACGATAGAGTCAGATAGCAAGCAGCCCGATATCGTGGCTGAGAACCTGGTCAAGAGGGGCGCCAAGAAAGTGGGCATCCTCGGGCTCGCATACAAGGGCGACATCAAGGTCTCCATTCTCTCACCGACAATCAAGCTTGCCAGGAAGCTGGCTGCGCTGGGTGTCGAGGTGAAGGTCAACGACCCCTATTACAGCAAGGAAGACATCAGAAAGATCGCCGGGACAGAATCCTTCGATTTCCCCGACGGCCTGAAGGAGTTCGACACGCTGCTGATCGTCGCAGACCACCAGCATTACAGGTTCACTCCGCATAACGTGATATTATCATCCCTTCCCAACTGCAGGCTGGTACTAGACAACACTGAGATATGGAAGGATATCGACTTCGAGGGCAAGGGGATCGAATACCACATAGCGGGTGATGCAGGATGGATAAAGGTTTAGAGGAGACCAAGGACATGATCGTCCGATGGCTGAAAAGCAAGGCGGAAGAGGCCGGGGCCAGCGGGGCTGTCATAGGCCTCAGCGGAGGCGTTGATTCCTCTCTGGTTGCTGCCTTGGCAAAGGAGGCTTTCGGAGAAAGGGTCATAGGAGTGATAATGCCCTGCGGTTCGGTCGATCAGGATGCCGAGCACGCAAAGGAACTAGCCGGGAAATTCGCCATCAAGACAGAGATCATTGACATTGAGCCCGCGTTCGAGAAGCTTAGGCAGAGCCTTCCTCCCGGGGAGGGGATCGCAACGGCGAACCTAAAGCCAAGGCTGAGGATGGCCACCCTGTACTATTACGCCAATCTCAGCAACTATCTTGTGCTTGGAACGGGCAACAAGACCGAGGAGATGATCGGCTATTTCACCAAGTATGGGGACGGGGGAGTCGACCTTCTTCCCATCGGAGGGCTGCACAAATCCGAGGTCAGGGAAATGTCAAGGATCGTCGGAGTTCCTGAATCGATCATAGAGAAGCCACCTTCTGCGGGGCTCTGGCCCGGCCAGACCGATGAGGATGAGATCGGCATGAGCTATGATGCTATTGAAGAAACGCTGAGAGCCATTGAGAAGAAGGAGACGAGCGGCATCGATCCCAGCAGGCTCGAAAAGGTTAAAAAGATGATTGAGAAATCAGAGCACAAGAGGCAGATGCCTGAGACATTCAATCCGTGATAATCATGAGCGCATTAGACGAAGGGGCATTGCATCGTATAGTCAAAGACGCGCTCGATGAGGATATGGGCACGGGTGACATAACCACGAACGCTATTATACCGGAAGGGAAACGTGCTAAGGCTTCCATTATATCTAAAGATGGCTGCGTGGTGTGCGGGCTCGACGTTGCCGAGGCCGCCTTCAAGGCGCTTGACAAGGATGCAGAATTCAAGAGGAAGGCAGCGGATGGGGAGACCGTAAGCTCTGGCAATGTCATCGCCGAGGTCACCGGGGACGCAAGGGCACTGCTCACAGGCGAGAGGACCGCTCTCAATTTCATCCAGAGGATGAGCGGGATAGCCACAACGACGAGAAAGTACGCCGACATCATAAAAGGCCTCGAAGTGAAGCTTCTGGACACAAGGAAGACAACACCCAACCTTAGGTTTCTTGAGAAGTACGCGGTCAGGACCGGAGGTGGCAGCAACCACAGGTCGGGCCTTTATGACGCCATCCTGATCAAGGACAACCATATCAAGCTGGCGGGCATGGAAGAAGCGGTGAGGAAGGCCAAGGAAACGGGCAAGCGTGTCGAAGTGGAGGCATGCGACCTCCAGGAAGTCAGGGATGCACTTAAAGCGGGTGCTGACGCCATTATGCTTGATAATATGGGAAACGGCGACATAGCCAAGGCAGTCGAGATCATCGGGAAGCGTTCCATAGTCGAGGTCTCGGGTGGCATCGACGAGGATAACATATTGGAGATAGCTGGACTGGGAGTCGACTGGATATCTGTCGGCAGGCTCACGCATTCAGTCCCTTCGGCCGAGATAAGCATGGAAATCAAAGAGGCGCAGTGATCATTTCTTCCAAGATGAAGCAACGCTAATTTATTACCAAACGATTAATTCTAGTTATGATCGGGAAGCTTTCCATCAAGGATTTCCCAAAGCATGGAAAGATTGTCAAGAAGAGTGACATCTACACCGTGCTTGATGTTAGGGAGCTTGAGAATCTCGTCGTATCCATGACCACACTTCATCCCGGAAAGGAGACATCGGGCCATTCGCACGGCGAGGCGGACGAGGTCTATTTCTTCGTGAAAGGAATCGGTGTGATGCAGAAGGACAACGAGAAGATCGCGGTCAAGAAGGATGACATCATGCTGATACCCAAGGGGTCTTTCCACAAGGTGTTCAACGGAACGAAGGCCGATCTTGTCTTCCTGAGCGTGTTCGAGAAATACGGCGATAGGATCTAGTCCTTTTCAACGAATATGCGGTTCGCCTCTTCCAGGCTCTCAGGGCTGCCTATGTCGAACCATCGGCTGTCGCCGTCGAAGACGTAGCCCTGGACGGCCATCTGCTTCGCGAGCCACGCTATGAAGAAACCGGGCGCGTCGGCGTTGTTCCTGCCCTTCAGGTACTCATAGATCATCTCAACGGACTTCTTGGGGAAGAAGTAGCATCCGGTGCTCACCAGCGTGGAGACCGGGTCCGCCGGCTTCTCGTGGAACTCCCTGATCGTGCCCTTCTCGTCAAGGACCACGACCCCGTACTTGTCCCTGACGGATTCCTTCCCCTCCATGTCGAAGATCGCAACCACGGGAGAGCTGCTCCCGTTGGTCTTTAAGAACTGCTTGATATCGAAATCGAAGAGGTTGTCCCCAGCGACCACGATCAGGTCGTCGCTCACGTCCCTTTCCTTCAGCAGGTATCCAAGGGAACCGACGGCGCCAAGCTTTTCCTCCTCGCTCGTGGAAGGCTCGGGGACGATCTCTATGGATTTACTGAAATCGCTACCATGCAGCCACTCCCTGAAATGGGGCTCGAACTTGCTGTTAACCGAAATGAATATCTTGTCCAGCTCATCGATCTCGCTGAGCTTGTCGAGGATGTACTCGATTATGGGCCTGCCGCCTACCGAAAGCAGTGGCTTAGGCATGTCCTTCGTCAGAGGCCACAGCCTCTTCGCAAATCCACCGGCTAACACCACTGCATGCATATCTCATCACTTTAGTTATCGAACGGTAGTCAATCAAGTTTTTATCTTTCATATGCGGGTTTAAGTATTTAAAAACCTGCTTTAAAATATTTACTCTTATACTCATTGATATAATAAGGTGAAGTATATGGCGCTAAGACCAGCAAAATGCTACACGAAGCTTGAGAGGCCCAATACAAGGACATCAAAGCACAAGCCCAGGAAGTCGTACGTGAAGGGCGTGCCGTATCCCAAGATACGGTCGTTCGAGGTAGGAACGCCCAAGCCCGAGTTCACGACAAGGCTAGCACTGATAGCAAAGGAGGGCGGCCAGATAAGGCACAACGCGCTCGAGGCCTCAAGGGTCTCAACGAACAAGACGCTCGAGAAGGCGCTGGGCAAGGGCTTTTACTTCTTCAAGATCCTCGTTTTCCCACACCACATACTAAGGGAGAACCCTATAGCGACCGGAGCCGGGGCAGACAGGTACCAGACCGGGATGAGGCTTTCCTTCGGCAGGCCGGTCTCGACGGCCGCGAGGGTGAAGAAGGGGCAGCGCATAATCGACGTCAGGGTCCCGAAAGGGAACGAAGCGCTGGCAAGGAAGGCGCTTAAGGTGGCCTCTTCTAAGCTGCCGATGCCCTGCTCTATCGTGCTTGCATAGGGCTACTTCTGTTCTTTGAAACCATTTCAGTTTTTCTTACAGCTTTTAATAAATCACACCGGTTAATTAAGTAATAAATTTTGTTGTTACATATATCAAAAGGGTGTTTTTTTGTACGTAGTGAAGCAGGAAGCGGGAAGCAGCGAAGAGCGGTACGGGATTAAATCGGCAGCCCTCGCCGATCTGCACAAGTCAGCGCTCCCTGTCCCGAAGGGATTCGTCCTGAATCCCGATGCGCTGGACCTTTTCATATCCGAGAACAGCCTCGAGGGGAAGATAAGGACTGTCTCCGACACCCCGCACAGGGGGATGTCGGGCCTTGAGGCAATAGAGAAGAACATCGACGATCTATTCACCAACTCGCGCATCCCAGACGCCGTCAAGAGGGAGGTGCTCTCCGCTTACGGGAACCTGTCGCTGTCCGAGGATGTGAGGCGGGCGGATTCCGCTGCGCTGGACCTGATTAAGGTCGGCAGGAACCACGAGAGGGTCGCTGTGCGCTCATCGATTCTTAGGAGCCCAGAGAACAGCTTCGCGGGCGTCACAAGCACATTTCTTAACGTCACGGGCGAGGACGAGCTGTGGAGGTGCATCAAGCTATGCTGGGCATCCGCGTTCCATCCGCACATGCTGCTTTACAGCGAGAGGAAGGGCGTGGACGGGCTCCCGAGGATGTCCGTCATAGTCCAGAGGATGGTGGATTCCGAGAAGAGCGGATCCGTCCTGACAAATTTCGTCAAGGACAAGATCCTGATCGAGTCCACATGGGGACTGGGAAACGCACTGAGCTCCGGGCATGTGACCCCGGACGAGTACCTGCTGCACCCAAACGGCGCCCTGATGGAGAAGAACATCAGCAAGAAGCTGAGCATGTTCGTTCGGAACGCCATGTCTGGTAAGACCGAGAAGGAACCGGTCCCAGGCAACAAGATGGATGCCCAGGTGCTTACGGATTCCGAGCTTCGGAAGCTGTGCGAGCTGGCCGAGAAGGTGCAGGGCTCCAGGTCTGGACAGGTTCTCTTGGACTTCGGCATAGCGCGAAACCGCGTGTTCCTGCTCGACGTGAAACAGGGCAACTTCGAGATCGAAAGAGGCGACGATCAGCCGGGAGAGGCGCTCGTCACAGGCAGGTGCGCATCCAGGGGAACCGGCACCGGCAAGATGGTTAGGTATCCTGGGGAGAAAGGGAACCAGTTCGATTCGACATGCATCGTCGTGTCGGAGAAACCATCGCTCCATGTGCTCCTGGCATTCCCAGACATCGCAGGCTACGTTTCGAATGAGGGCGGGAGGCTCTGCAACTTCAGCATACTGGCAAGGGAGCTTCGGGTCCCGGCGCTGACAGCGACCCAGAACGCGCTGTCGGTCCTGCATGACGGGGACAGCGTCAAGGTCCTTGCCGAGCACGGAAAGGTGATAGCATACCATGATGAGCCAGCGCCCGAACCTCAGCCTATACAACCTTCGGTTCCCGTGGAGGAACCTAGGATTGATTTCTCCATGTCCGTGGAGCCGATGCAGCCTGCCGCAGAGCAGCAAGAGCAGCCCTACAAGCCGTTCCAGCAGGCTCCCGAACAGCATGAGCAGCACATCCAACCGGCCACCCAGCCCGCCGCAGAGCAGCAAGAGCAGCCCTATCAACCATTTCAGCCCGCGCTAGAACCCGTTCCGCAGGCCCGGCCCGAAGAACACCATGCAGCGCAGGATGGAAAGCAGCTGAACGGAACGAAGGTATTCGCGAAGGTCCAGGCGGGAAG
>CAYRIP010000005.1:0-8376 GCA_964424395.1 uncultured archaeon
GATAATCGAGATAGGCAGGATCCCTAATACGGAGCCTTTCAAGGGACTTGTGGAGGTGGATGATGACGATCATATCAGGATCGACTGCCAGGGTCATACGAGCGTCCCGGGGGTGTTCGCCTCGGGGGACTGCGCCTCGGGCCATGAGTACCAGTATGTCATCTCGGCCGGGCAAGGGTGCATGGCGCTGATCAAGGCCGCTAAGTATCTTGCCACCAGGAAATGATATTCCGATTACAAGTAAGGAGGTGAAAAAATGCTATCGCAATTGCCAGTCAATCTCGAAAATGTGAAGAAAGAGGATGTGGACAAGGAGATTCTGAGAGCTGGTATCATTGCCGAGCTGGACGCGGTTAATTTCTACGAGCAGATGGCGGCAATGACCGGGAACAATAGGATAAAGATCATGCTCTTGGATATCGCCAAGGAAGAGAAGACCCACATGGGCGAATTCCAGGCCCTGCTGCTCAAAGAAGACCATGAGCAGCTTAAGGAGCTTGAAGAGGGTAAAAAGGAAGTTGATGAGTTGGATGAATAAATGGGAGGTGAGAACATGGCAAAAATCAAAGAGATATACAAGTGCAGCGTATGAGGCAATATCGTCGAAGTTCTGCACGGTGGAGCAGGCCAGCTCGTATGCTGCGGCCAGCCCATGGAGCTTCTTAAGGAGAAGACTGAGGACGAGGGCCAGGAGAAGCACGTGCCCGTGATCGAGAAGACAGACGACGGCATGAAGGTCAAGGTCGGCTCAGTCCCGCATCCTATGGAAGACAGCCACTTGATCGAATGGATCGAGATAACCGCGGACGGCAAAGTATACAGGAAATTCCTGAAAGCCGGCGATGCGCCAGAAGCTGTATTCTGCGTCAAGTCCGAGAACGTGACGGCGCGCGAGCACTGCAACGTGCATGGCCTGTGGAAGTCCTGATATAAGGGCATTCGTCAAAGGAATAGGTTAAAAAGATATCCGAGGACAAGTATTTGCGGAACTGTTATTATCGGCAGCCACAAGGCGGACCTCTTTCCTATGTTAGATCCGATGAGGCCTATCTCTGTATAATCGGTCGCCACTCCGGCCATCAGGAATGTGAAGCTGTTCCCGAGGGCCCCTGTCTGCCTGTATATCTCGAAAGATATTGGCGATGAGCCCTCCGAGCAGACCTCGATCACGGTTGCCACGATCAGAGTCACGAAAAGCCCAATCAGGGTCGGGCCCATGTAGGCTGCGAATATGTCAGGGCTTATGAGGGCTCTCGCGAAGCTCGCAAGCACCATGCCGAGAAGAAGCCACCACAGTACCATTTTGGTCAATGCCCATGATCCGCTGGCTACCCCATGCAGAACGCTGCCGATCTCGGGGTTATTCCTGAAATCCTTGCATCTTCTGATTATATCCTTCCTAACGGAGAAATCGTCGGATACGTGAACCGAATGCTTGCTTCTTTCGATCCAGCCCATTCTGTCGAGGCCCTGGTATATTAGTCCCGTGATTATCGCGATTCCCACAGCGGAGATGATCAGGAATAACGCGTTGAAGCCGAAGAAGCTGAACAGCAGTATTGTTATCGGCAGGTTCGCCCAAGGGCTGGCTAGCAGGAAGGCTATGACTGCGGGAACTGAGGCGCCCTTCCTGTATAACTCGATCGAGATCGCCAGGATGCCATGGGAGCAGGCCGACATGAGAAAGCCCAGCAGGACGGACCACCCGATGGCCCTCTTCTCCCTTTTCGAAAGGAACTTGGAGATATACTCGTTAGGGACCATATGGTCTATCACTCCCCCTATCAGGAAGCCCAGGATGACAGCCCACCATATCATGTGCATGTACTCGAAGAAGGCAAGCCAGAAATCGTTGAGGAATGTCATTCCATAACACATCAGGACTGGATTAAGGAAGAACAGAGCCGCTAATAGGATGAGCGACTGATAGAGCCTTTCCTGATACCATCTCCTACCGATATGGGCGCCAGCGTTTTTCGAGCACTCCGGGCAGAACAGTCCCTTCTTGATCCTGTTCTGCTTTTCGTACTTCCTGACACAATGAAGGCTGCAGAAATGGTGGCCATGGGCCTCTATCGTGCCCTTCATCCCGCATATCGGGTCCATCTTGTCTTGATTCTTCATGATGCCATCCCAAAATACTCATATGATTCTTCTATTTAAAATCGGTTGGATTATTATCTATCAATAATCCATAAGGTGGCAATGATGTTCAAAATGGAAGATTTGACCGGTTTGGTAGGAAACCAGCTCAAATGCGATCTCAAGGGGACGGTGGATGCCCGTATTCAGGAATTCAAGGCTCTGGGAAAATGTTCAGGCAAAGATATCTTCAAAGAGCTCTGCTTCTGCATACTGACCGCTAACTTCACCGCTGAGGGGGGGATAAGGATTCAGCAGGAAATGGGGAATGGCTTCCTGACCCTCCCAGAACAGCAGCTGGCGAAGAGATTGAAGGAGCTCGGACACCGCTTCCCCAACACCAGGGCCAGGTACATAGTCGAGGCTCGGAGGCACAAGGATTCGATAATGGAAAAAATGGAATCGCCCCGTGACGTTATGGAGCTAAGGGAATGGCTTGTAAAGAGTATCAAGGGAATCGGGTACAAGGAAGCGAGCCATTTCCTAAGGAATGTCGGCTTCGATGACCTGGCGATAATAGATTTCCACATAGTCGACATACTAGTCAAATACGGTCTCATCATGAGGCCGAAAACCCTTACAAGGAACAGGTATCTGGAAATCGAAAAGGTTCTGAAGGGGGTTGCTAATGCTTTGGGTTTGACCCTTGCGGAGCTGGACCTCTACCTGTGGTGCGCAGAGACCGGAAAGGTCCTGAAATAGGATAATGGCGATATTGCGTGAGGAAAGAAATAAGGGTTGTCCCGAACGCCGGTGAGGATGGGGTGAATGAAAATGGGGACCTCCTAATCGTCAGGGTGAAGGCACCCGCAAAGGACAACAAGGCGAACATAAGCGCGGTGAAGCTGCTTTCCAGGCATTTCGGCAAGACAGTCAGGATAGTCTCGGGACACAGAAGCAAGAGGAAGGTCGTGGAGATTGGGCATTAATAGGTGCTGTGAATTCCATTTTGCACCGGCCAAAGGCACAAAAGCCCGTTCTTAATTCGGATGGGATGGGGATCGAAGATGCCCTGGAAATGATATCCGACCAGATGATTATCATCATGGCGGAGTTAGACCTGCACATATGGTGCGCCGAGAGAGGTGAGGTTCTGGAACGATTGGCGCATATATATATAACATTGCAATAATATTGATGTGTGTTATCATGGGAAAACATCCTGTTCCCGGCATATTATTGATGTCCCTTGCTTCTGTCCTAGTCATTCTTCTCTCGTCCGGCTGCGTTTCTTCCGGGACCCCTATCCGAATAGACGGTGTCGAAATAGAAGACTATCAGGGCGAGAAGCTTTCCTCCATCAACGATTTCAGGGAGAACTCAATCAAGGGACCGCAATACGTGGATAACGGGACCTATAACCTTCTGGTGACGGGGCTTGTGGAGGATAAGATGATCTTCTCCTACGGCGAGGTTATAGACGGCTTCCAGAGCTATGAGAAGGTCGTGACCCTGGACTGCGTAGAGGGTTGGAGCGTGACGATCCTGTGGGAAGGCGTCCTCGTCAGTGACATAATAAACACCGCTGAGCCCACACAGGAAGCCAACACGGTGATACTGCATGCTTACGATGGATACACCACGTCATTTCCAATCGAATACCTGATGGAGAACGACATCCTCATGGCATACAATATGAACGGCGTGACCATACCCCCTGAAAGGGGATACCCGTTCCAGCTCGTTGCCGAAAGCAAATGGGGCTACAAATGGATCAAGTGGATAACGGAGATCGAGCTCTCCGATGACGAGGACTACGAGGGGTACTGGGAAAGTAGGGGATACTCCAACGAGGGAGACCTCGGGAAGCCTTTCATCGGATGATATTATACCCACCAATCCCACCATTTTAACATAGGCTTTAAATTATTTTCTTCTGTTGAATCATAATGGATAGGTTCACTGAAAGTGTAGTCAATGCTTACAGGGCAAGGGCCTTGCTATTCACAGCCGAGAGGCCATACAAGGGCGGCCACGCCAAGCCCGTTTATTGGGACAGCAGGATTGTCGAGGCGGTCAACGAGAAGAAACTCTCAGAGATACTGCTTGATCCCGAAGCTATCGTAGGCTTTTGCGGGGGGAAGCTGCCAGTCGAAGTCGTTGAGAAATTTGCCCTAGAGCTGGATACGTCTACCGAAGAGGCCCAGGGGGTATATCAACCCCAGGAGATTGTAGAAGAATGCATCGGGAAGTGGTATTTCGAGGATTTGGCTCTTCGGTTTATCGCCAAGCAGATGAGAAAGAGGAAGAGCGATATAAGAGGGGTCATCCCAGATAACGCAACCGACGTGTATGCCCTTGAGATAGCGGAGAACGAACTGACTGCAGAAAAGGGATATGATAAGAATCCTAATCCTGAATGGAAGCCTGGGTACTCAAACCTTGTTCATATGAGAATTACGCAGACGGGGAAGGATTCGAGCTTCTCATTCATCAGCGTACCACCATACGCACAATCCAGCAATCCGGGAAGGGTGGATATCTCCAGGTTCGGGTTCGGGCAGAGCCGAAAGAGCCATGGGGATTTCACAAAGCAGACGCTTGCGGATTTCGCAAGGAACAGCTACCCGGTCGTTCATATTAATCTCGCCAGAGCGAAAACCATACTGATGAGCGATGAGTTCACAACCCTTGAGAGGGACCTGCACCACAGCGCTGAAATCCTTGAAGTAGTTTGATTGTCTATCTTATTCGCCCTCGAAATCAACGAGCTTGAACAATTCATACTTTCCGAGGACGTTCCTGCCCTTTAGCTCAGGAAGCTCTATTACGAAGGCGCACCCGACGATCTTGCCGCCGACATCCTGGACGAGCCTGCAGGCGGCCTCCATCGTCCCGCCGGTAGCAAGTAGGTCATCGACTATGAGCACCTTGTCGCCCTTCTTTATGGAATCAGCGTGCATCTCAACTGCGTCGGGTCCGTACTCCTTATCGTAGCTGGCAGACACAGTCTCTGCGGGGAGCTTGCCGGGCTTTCTTATCATGACAAATCCCTTTCCCATCTTGTAGGCCAGAACCGCCCCGAACACGAATCCCCTAGACTCGATGCCGGCGATTATATCTATGTCTTTGTCCTTGTAATGGTCGTAGAGCATGTCGCATGACTGCTTGAATCCGTCCCTGTCCTTGATAAGAGTCGTAATGTCACGAAACATAACCCCCTTCTTTGGCCAGTGGGGGATCGTCCTTATCTTGGATTTTATCTCTTCCTTCGTCATTGGCATCACAGCCCCGCATCCTTCAGCGCCTCGCCGCAGAAGCACTCCCTCTCGGCGGATATGGCAGGGATCATCTTCTTGAGCATGCTCTGAACGGTCACCGTGTTCTTCTTCATCGTCTCCAGGACGTCCTTTGCGCTCACGGGCTTCTCCGCCCAGACGTCGTAATCCGTCACGCTTGATATAGACAGGTAGCACATCTCCAGCTCCCTTGCAAGCTGGGCCTCCGGGACGAGCGTCATGCCCACTATGTCCGCCTTCATGATCCTCCAGAGGTTGGACTCCGCCCTCGTGCTGAACCTCGGGCCCTCGACGCACACGTATGTGCCCTTTCCATGCGCAGATATTCCCAGGCCTTTCGCATGCTCGCAAGCCAATGACCGGAGCTGCGGGCAGAAGGGGTCGGCCACCGAGACATGCACGACCTTCGGTCCGTCGTAGAATGTAAGAGGCCGCTGCTTGGTCATGTCTATGAACTGGTCCGGGATCACTATGTCGCCAGGCTTAATCTCTTCATTTAGCGAACCAACGGCGGCAAGGCCTATCACCCTCTCTATGCCGAGGTCCTTTAGCGCCCTAAGGTTCGCCCGGCTGTTGACCTTGTGGGGCGGGATGGTATGACCAGAGCCGTGCCTTGGTAGGAATGCCACCGGAAGCCCCTGGAACTCGGTTATCCTTATCTTGTCGGACGGCTTCCCGTAAGGCGTGTTCGCGTCTATCTCCTCTACGTTCTTGAACAGTGCCGGGTCCGCTACCCCGGTCCCGCCGATGACAGCGATCCTGGCTTTCTTTTTCTCCATGTCATTCACGTTATTGGATAATTCCGTCGCAGATTTAAAAAAACACGACAAAATAAAATCGTTGGTAATGATTAAGACGCAGAGGATATCGGTCAAGAGCGAGGGGCATACAGACATCATCGATGTGACCGGGGATGTGAAAAGGATTGTAGGCGCATCAAAGATCAAGGAAGGGTCCGTCCTTGTTTTCGTCCCGGGTTCTACGGCTTCCGTATCGACGATAGAGTACGAGCCAAACCTGGCCAAGGACGTCAAGAGGGTGCTGGATGAGATTGCCCCTTACGGAAAGGACTACGAGCACCACAAGACCTGGGGAGACGACAACGGCCCGGCCCATGTGAGGTCCACGATGCTCGGTCCGAGCGTGACGGTGCCGGTGCAGAAGGGTGGGCTGGTTCTCGGCACGTGGCAGCAGATAGTCGTCCTTGACTTCGATACCCGGCCACGGAGCAGGGAAGTTGTCATCCAGGTCATGGGAGAATAGCTTATCTGACATACTGGTAATCGATGAGCCAATTGGGGATATCAACGCCCGGTGAGGTTGTGATTTTCCCAGCAGTGAAATTGGTTGGCCCCGTATATATGTTCATCTTGATGAACTCGGGAAGCATCAGATTGGCCATCCTAATGAAATCTCCCTCCATTCCGTCAGTGTATCCGTCCAGGCCCCTGTCATAGTAGGGCCTTAGTATCGATGCAGAGCTCTCCCAGAAATCATCTGGAAGGGAGATGCCATTATCCGCCAAACCGTCAATCGCCTTCATGCATTCTTTCGTTCTTGCTACCTGCGATTTGGAGTATCTCTCTGATGAGAGCAGTACTTCTGCCACCTGCATGCCCATGTGGGCAACTGCGAATGCGGCCATGTAATTTCCCGGGTGATACTTGCTTGAACCGTAGAACTGCGCCCCTCTCTCAAAGTTGGTCAGGAGCCTGTCGAAGGTCTTTGACCAGCCATCGGGACCCATCAACGGTTCGATTATCTTATATTCATGCGGATGCTGAAAGACGTTCTGAAGCGCCTTGTTCGACCCATCATATAACTGCGATTCTTCCTTTCTCTCCTTAGAGGAAAAGATCCTTGATAGAAGAGGGAATCCTAGCTCATGCGATTTGACCTGTCCGATTCCGTGAAGCTGCCAGAACGTATCGTCCCCGTGCATGAAGATGAAGAATCTGAATTTCTTCGGGTCGTATATGCAGTAATCCGACTGGTCATCCTGGTCGGGGTGTCTTGTGCCATGAATGAACATCATAGGCGATTTGACATCCAGCTTCTTGGCAAATTCGGCAGCATCCATCATATTGCTAGACATGAAAAATTTTTTAAAGGGATGTGTACATATAGAATCCAAGGAATAACGATTTTTAACAGGCCCCTGTCATATTGTATTATATAGTGGTTTTATGGGGATATCCAGGAAGACAGACGAGGTCCCGCGCCTCGATAGGAGCCTTGGATTGTTCGAGACGACAATGTATGGCGTCGGCATAATCCTTGGCGCCGGCATATACGCCCTTCTCGGTGAAGGCGCCGGGATCGCCGGCAACTCCGTCTGGCTCTCTTTCGTAATAGCCGCGATCGTCGCATCCTTCACCGGGCTCAGCTACTGCGAGCTCTCGTCGATGATGCCAAAGGAGGCCGCCGAGTACAATTACACCAAGAAGGCGTTCGGCAAGGGCATGGGATTCATCGTAGGCTGGGTGCTGATGCTTACCATGATCATCGCGGGCGCAGCGGTGTCGCTGGGATTCGCCGGCTACTTCGTCCAGATGTTCCCAGCTGAGATCATCCCGGTAGCGGCGGCTGTTGTGCTGGCCCTGTCATTGCTCAACTTCTGGGGCATCAAGGAATCGAGCAACTTCAACATCATCGCCACCCTGATCGAGGCTGGCGGTCTCGTGCTTGTTATAATCGTGGGCTTCTTCTTCTTCACCCCCGGAACCGACCTCACATTCTCACCCAACGGATTCTATGGTGTCATGAGCGGTGCGGCTCTCATGTTCTTCGCCTTCATAGGCTTCGAGGACATAGCTAACCTCTCGGAGGAGACCAAGGACGCCAAGAGCATCATACCGAAGGCCGTGGTACTGTCGCTCGCGATATCGACGATACTATATATCCTGGTTGCGATCGCGGCAGTTGGGGTCGTCGGCTGGGAGGCCCTCTCGAGCTCCGCCGCTCCCATGTCACTGATAATAAATAGCGCCTTCGG
>CAYRIP010000005.1:8386-18365 GCA_964424395.1 uncultured archaeon
CGCTCTTCTCGACGGGGAACACCATACTCATTGTGCTCATCGTGGCTAGCAGGATGCTGTACGGGATGGCGAGGGACTCATCCCTTCCGAAAAGACTGTCTAAGATCCATCACAAGACCAAGACCCCGCATTTCGCGATACTCATAATCACGTTGATCGCCCTGGGATTCGTTCTCTACGGGGACTTCTCGGTCATTGCGAGGCTGACCACGGTGAGCATCTTCGCTGCGCACGTGTTCGTGAATTCCTCGCTTATCAGGCTGAGATACAAGTCGCCCGATGAGGAGAGGCCCTTCAGGGTGCCCCTGAATATCGGCAAGTTCCCCGTCATCGCGGGACTGGGTCTCATTTCGGGGTTATTGATGCTTCTCTATTCGGACCCGTTCATACTGGGTGTGGAAGCGATCCTCATCCTGATAGGAATAGCGGTCTATAGAATCGGCGGCCGCGGCTCACTTCCCGGATAGCTTCTCCGCGTCCCCGTGGACTGCCAGTATCATCTTCCCGGCTTCCCAAAGGCTCTTTCCGAAGGATATGACCCCGTGGCCCTTCACCACAAGGAACCTCTCATGGTCCAGGGCCTTCGCGATCTCGTTGGCCAGCTCCACGGTCCCGTAGGGGTGGGCCTTCGCGGTCGAGCGCAGCTTCAGCTTATGGGCATGCTTCATCGCCAGGTCGTCATGAACGTGCACTATGGCGTTGACATCCGCCCTCTCCCGGTATACGAGATGGTGGGCCATGCTCTCCGAGCTCGGCTCAAGCTCGCCCTCGACCTCGACCTTCCTGGTATCGAGGTTGGCGTTCAGAACCTGGACGAAATTCTTCGGTGTAAGCCTTCCCTTGGAGACTCCGCCGGCGGTTATCACGAATCCCCTGCTGTTCCTAAAGCTTATGTTTCCGGCATTCCCACCGGCCTCGGCTGGAAGCAGGCCCAGCTTGTGGAGCTTGGCTCCCCACATCATGACCTCGGCGGTCCTTGTGTCATCCGGAAGCTCCTTCTTCTTGAAGATCGTCTCGAATTTCCTGCCCTCGTACTTGTCGCCCATATTCTCACACTCTTTTTTTATTATTTCATCCCGCTGTCATAAATAATTTTGAAGCATGACCGGAAATTCTCCGGAATCAACCATCCGGATTGATCACTACCTTGATGCAATCCTCGCCCCTGGAGAAAACCAGAAATCCCCTGCCAGCATCCGCCAGGCCCATCCTGTGGGTTATCATCCCTTCCACGTCGATCTTACCGGCATCGATGAGATCCATCGCCTCTTTCATGTCATTCTTGTCGGCCGCGTAGCTTGTGACCAGGCTTATGCAGTTCTTCCAGAGCTCCTCGACCTTTATCGGCAGCTCCACATCAGGATCCGTCGGGGCGAAGAAGAGGATCGTGCCTCCCCTGTCAACCGACTCCAGCGCCTGCTTGAATGCGGGCAGCGCGCCCGTGCAGACGATCACCCTGTCCGCAAGCCTGTCGCCGTTGAGCCTCTTGACAGAAGTCGGGATGTCATCCTTGGCATCAAGGACGTGGTCCGCTCCTAGCCTCTTTGCGGCCTTGAGCCTGTACTCGCTGACGTCGGTAGCGATCACCTTCGCCGCGCCCATTACCTTGGCAAGCTGTATATGCAGCAGGCCCGTGATGCCTGACCCCAGCACAAGAACCGTCTGGCCTGGCCCGACATCGGCGACCCTCTGGCCCCTTATTACGCAGCCCAGGGGCTCGATGAACGTGCCCTCGTCATAGGATATGCCGTCAGGGAGCTTCAGCGCGCCGTTCCTTATGTTAATCGCCGGCACATGCAGGAACTCGGAGAATCCTCCCGGGTAGAATCTCGTCTTCTTCACGGTCTCGCACATGGTCTCTTTTCCCTGCCTGCAGTAATGGCAGTCGAAGCATGGCACGTGGTGGGTCACGGCTACCCTGTCACCAGGCTTGAAATCCTTGACGCCCTTCCCGACCTCAGCTACCTCCCCGGTCAACTCATGGCCAAGTACCAGTGGGGCCTTCTTTATCCGGTACCACTCCATCACATCGGATCCGCATATCCCGCATGCCTTGACCTTCAGAAGGAGCCCGCCGTCGGATATCTCGGGCTTAGGCATCTCCTCTATCCTCACATCATCGTTCCTGTAGTACATGGCGACTTTCATAACATCATCTGGGAAGATGAGGTTAAAATATCAGACCAGCCCGGCGCCGGAACTCAGACCTTTGCGGAATCGTCTTTTGCCGCAACGATTGAACCCTTCTTAGCGGGCCTCTTGTACTTGCCCTTGTTCTCGTTGAATACTTCGAGCGCTTCCTTCGGTTTGGCATTCTCCTGGATGACCGCCCTTATGGCCTTTATCATGGCAACAGGGCTTTCCGACTGGAAGATGTTCCTGCCCATGTCGACGCCAACCGCGCCTGCTTCTACTGCGTTATAGGCCATCGTCAGGGCGTCCAGCTCCGGGATCTTCTTCCCGCCAGCCATGACGATAGGCACAGGGCACGTATCAACGACCCTGTCGAATCCCTCGCAGTAGTATGTCTTCACGATATGGGCACCGTGCTCCGCTGCCATCCTGCTAGCAAGAGCGAGGTATCTCGCGTCCTTCGACATGTCCTTGCCCACAGCCGTCACGGCCATGGCGATGAGCCCGTATCTCTCAGCCTCATCGACATAATTCGCGAAATCAAGGATCGTGTCCCTCTCCCAGTCCGCGCCCACGAGGATCGAGTACCCTATACCGACGGCGTTGAGCCTTATCGCGTCCTCCACTGAAAGCGTCACGCCCTCATGAAGGAGCTCCTTTCCTACTATGCTCGTGCCCCCAGAGGCCCTAAGCATCACGGGAACATCGATATCTGGGTCGATGCACGTGCGCAGCATGCCCCTTGTTATGAACAGGGTGTCGCAGTACGGAATCAGCGGCACTATGGACTCCTTGAAGTTCTCAAGCCCTGATGTCGGTCCCAGGAAATATCCGTGGTCCACGGCAAGCATCACTGTCCTGCCTGTCTTTGGCTTGATGATCTTCGACAGCCTGTTCTTCATTCCCCAATCCATATCACGCACCTCCCGAATGCATTATCCGTGATTATCATTCATTTGTTTGGCTTAACGATTAAAAAGCCTTTCTCGATGAGCCAGTGATGGAAATCATACGTTGAGAATATGCAGTTCTCCTTGCATATCGCCCTTATCTCATCGTAGCCCTCCGAGCCCTCGTCCTGCTTGTTCAGCAGAAGCTGCAGCGGGCATCTGACGTCATTGCAGAACTCCCTTCTCTTGTAATCGACGTGTCCATCCAAAGGCATATTAAAAGTAGCCCGCCTGAAATAAAAAGTTATCGAGTTAATGATCTACAGGAATGAGTTATCTCGCCATGAGGAGCTCCGCAATGAATCGTCCGAACCGGAACCTTGAAATGATGTGTATCCGTGCCTCCTCACTGGTTCTCTTTGGCCATGGATCTGGGGCCTGTTTCTCTGTATCCCCGCATTCCTCTCGGCAGACAATCTGTTGTTCTCCTCAGTAGCTATCCTGGTCCGCTCAGCCTTTTCGGCATGTTCCTGAAGCGCCTTGAACCTGTATTGGGTTATCCTGGCGGATAAATCATCTGCATCAAATCTACTTGCGGGTTCTGTTCCTCTGATATATCTCCTCCCACCATTGCCACACTTGACCCTGGAAAGTCCTGGGACGATGTCTAACCCAGAGAGATTTTCTCCTTGCCACCCCCCGAATCCATCGATTCTATCTGCATCGATGAGCACGGGATTTCCTTGATAGTCAAATCCCACTGAGCCGATATCCAGAAACCCCCTGCCACCGATAGATGCCATTGCCTTAGCAAGATCATCTATGCTATTTCCACTGTAGACATGGGAACTGCCTCTCAGGCTGGCGAACACTCTTCCTGTCTTTGGCTGGATTGACAATTTGATCACGGTTTTGGGCTTTGGCGCCGAACTTTGCTGCGGTTGTTCATAACCATATTGCGATTGCCCGTATGCATCTCTCCTGAATCCGCCTTGACTATGATCATAGAAAGGGCTCCTAAAAGAAGAACGGCTATCCAACATTGAATCTCTGGTTCCGGGTGGTGGTCCAAATGCGCTCTCGTATACCATTGTAATTGTTTATGTAAAAGTTTTATATTCTTTGCGGCGAAGAATCAAGCTCATTTCCACGAGGTGAGGTCGCTGATATGCTCCTGCACCTCAGCGAGATCGTCCACGACCATATCAGCCTTTGACAGGTCCTGGCCCTCGCTGTTGGGGCTCCTCAGCGCTATCGCGTACATCCCGGCGTTCTTCGCTGACTGTATACCGAAAGCGGAATCCTCTATCACTGCGCACTCCTCCGGCCTGACCCCTATTTTCTTTGCGGCCATTAGGTAAATCTGGGGGTCTGGTTTTCCCTTTGCCACATCATCCCCAGACAGCTTCACCGGGAAGAGGTCCTCGATGCCGAGCTCCCTCAGCTCCTGAGCCATCTTATACTCATGGCTGCTCGTGGCTAGGGCTGTCTTGAATCCATTCCTTTGCAGGAAACCGATAAGCTCCAATGAATTATTGATGGGCTTCAGCTTGCCCTTCATGAGCTTTTGCAACTCTGTGTCCTTCTCACTGATCAGATCGGGGATGTTCATATTGAGTTTCCTTGCCTTTAGCAGATCCCCGAATATCTCCTCGACCCTCCTACCGAATGCTTCCTTGGTCTCCTTCTCGGTCATCTTGATACCGTATCGGGCCAGGACTATATCGTCAGCCTGGGTGGATAGGTGCTCGGAGTCCGCTATCTCTCCGTCTAGGTCGAATATTACTGCCCTTATCATGAAAATCAGTCCTTATTGTTCCTTTCTAGCTTCTTTATCATCCCGGGTTTATAAACGCCATGCTCCGTTATGATCCCTGTTATGAATCTGGAAGGCGTGACATCGAATGCGGGGTTCCTTGCGGGGGTCTCCTTGGGAGCGATCCTAACCCTTGCGCTTCCGGCGGGCATCCCCAGCATACCTTCAGCCTGCCCGAACATGTAAAGCACCTCGTCCTGGCCCCTCTCCTCTATGGGTATTCCCTTTCCCGATTTGCACTTGAAATCTATAGTCGAGCTCGGTGCAGCCACGTAGAACGGTATACCGTTCTCGTGAGCGACCACCGCCTTCTCGTACGTCCCTATCTTGTTCGCGATGTCACCGTTGGCTGCGACCCTGTCCGCACCCACAATGACGATGTCAACATCCCCCATCTGCATGAAATGTCCTGCGGCGTTGTCAGCGATGAGATGATGGGGAATGCCTTCCATCGCGAGCTCCCAGGCGGTGAGCCTCGCTCCCTGGCACCTCGGCCTGGTCTCGTCCACGAAGACGTGGATCTTCTTGCCGGCGTCGCTTGCGAACCTGATGGGAGCGAGCGCAGTGCCGTAGTCCACGCAGGCAAGCGCTCCGGCGTTGCAGTGGGTCAGGATGCCGCTGTTGTCGTTGATCAGCTTCTCGCCGAACTCACCTATGAGCCTGCAGTTGTTGGCGGACCACTCCGCATACTGGTTGGCCGCCGAAACGGCATGCCTCTTCGCTTCTTCCACCGTCTTTGCGGACTTCATGCCATCGCTGACTGTCTGTATTCCATGGAAGAGATCATAAGCGGTCGGCCTCGTCGAAGAAAGCGTCTTCTCGGCTGCCCTGGCATGCTTTCTGAACCCGCCCATTTCCTTGCCTCTGAATTCAAGGGCGGCCTGTGCCATCCCGAATGCCCCGGTGGCGCCGATCGCCGGTGCTCCCCGTACGATCATGGTGGAGATGGATTCTGCCGTCTCCTTGTGGTTCTTAAGCGTGACGATTCCAAAGGAATGGGGAAGCTTGGGCTGGTCGATCATCCTTATGAGCCCGCCCTCCATCCAGACGGTCCGATAATACACGGTCTTGCTGCCAATCTTAACCTTCATGCTATTAGATATTGAAGAAAACGTGCTATTAATATATTCCCTGATATGGGCGGCTCATTTGGCCTTCTTGAGCTTATCGTAGGTCTTTGTCCACTTCATCTTCTTGCCGTCCCGCTTCATCCGGAAGTTCTTCTGGCACTTGGACCCGCAGAACTGGAAAACCCTTCCGTCGTTCTTGACGAACATCTTCCCCTTCCCCTTCGGGATGGCCTCATCGCAAAACGAGCATTTCATGATTAGCACCTTACTTTCCGCGTAGAGCCCCGACCGATTCCATCTCGGTCTCCTTGACCATGATAGTGTCGCCTACCCTTATCGGGCCGACGACGTTTCGTGTGAGTATCTTGTCCTTGTCAGGACCGTCGACAACCTTGCATCTGACTCTGCTGACTCCCTTGATCCCCATTCTTCCTAGCACTCTTAGCACTTCAGCCGCAAAGGCCATGAGAACAACTCCTCTCACTTCTTCAACTCTTCGGTCTTCTTCGAGATTTCATCGATGAGCTTCTTCCCGCCGCCATCCTCGGTTATCGCGATGGATGAGGTCGGAACCTCCAGTCCGGCGGCCTTGCCTAGCTCGGCCTTTGCCGGGACGTAGGAGTAGGGTATCTTCTTCTCGTCGCACAATACGGGGATGTGCATAAGCACTTCCTCGGGCTCGACGTCCTCGGCCATGATGACGAGCTTGGCTACGCCCCTCTCTATGGCCTTGGTTACCTCGTTCACGCCCTTCCTGGTCTTTCCGCCGTCCCTTGCCTTCTCGACCGCTTCGTAGGTCTTCTCGGCTAGGTCCTTTGGCATCTCGAATTTAACGTATGCTCCTGGCATATTTTCTACCTCCATTAATCCCTCAGGCGCCATACCGCCGTTGCGGCGGAGTGGCCCCAGGTCATTTTTCAGGTATTAAATAACTGAACTGCATGCTTTTAAATGTTTATAGCAAATTGCCTCGCCTGAAAATCCTTGATTGACATCGAAACAACTGCATCGTAATCCCGGCAGAATCACATTTATTATTAACCGTTAAGATGGTATTATGGAAGAGGAGCCATGCTTCAGCTTCGAGGACTTCTCCACGGAGATGGAGGATTTCGAGGTGAAGAAGACGAAGCAGTTCGACAGGGTGTGGAAGGTCGGCCCCGGCGGGAGCATGTGCTGCATCCCTCTGGAGCATGACGGCACCATCTACTTCAGCTGCTGCAACTTCAACGTCTATGCGGTCAACGCAGCCACGGGCGACCTCAAGTGGAAGTACAAGACGAAGGGCAGAATCGTCCATTCCTCTCCCGTATTCTGGGAAGGCATGGTATTCGTCGGCTCGTTCGACCATAACATGTACGCCCTTAACGCGGACACTGGCGAGCTTGTCTGGAAGTTCCGTACCGAGGAGGGGGTCGCTGTAACGCCCTCAATAGACAACGGCAGGATATATTTCGGCAGCAAGGACCAGCTGGTATACTGCCTTGATGCAAGGACAGGCAGCCTGATATGGAAGTTCAAGACGCACGACCAGATAGTGGCTGTCCCTACTGTTCATAGCGGGAGGCTGTTCATAGGGTCGTTCGACCGGTACATGTACTGCCTGGATGCCGAGACGGGAAGGCTAATCTGGAGGTTCGAGACACAAGGAGAGGTCCATAACCTCGCTCCGGTCCTCGTCCAGGACGGGGTGGTCTATTTCGCTACGTTCGATAACAACCTCTACGCGCTTGACGAGCAGAGCGGCAGGCAGATATGGAAGTTCAACACCGGCAACTATGGTAACTCCTCGACGCCGTTCATGCACAAAGGCTATCTCTATCACGTCTCCAGGGACGGCATCCTCTTCAAGCTCACACTCGACGGCAAGCTCGTCTGGAAGTTCACGAAGAAGGAGATACTCTCCATTCCCGAAATCTATGAGGACAGGATATACGTCGGGTGCGAGGACCAGTACCTCTACTGCGTGGACCTCGACGGCAACGAGATTTGGAGGTTCAAGACCCAGGGAGCGATATGGCTCAAGTGCGTGGCCTTCGACGGCAAGGTTTGCGTCCCATCATGGGACTGCCACATCTATTTGGTCGACATCGCCTCGCACGAGCTCATCTGGAAGTTTCGCACCGAGGGGTCCCCATCATATCTTCCCCCGCCTTACGAGAGCTTCGAGATCGAGATGAAGATCCCAAGGAGCATGGTTGAGGAGGAAGCGGCCAAGAAGACTTACGACTTCACAATGGGCAGCGAGGATGACGGGACGAGCGCCTACAAATCGAGGGTCACCTACCAGGTTTCGAACCAGTACGTCGCAAAGGGCAAGTACCAGATAGACAGCGACGAGGAAGCGTTTTGAATCCTTTCTATTTGATGTCACTTCTCACTTGTGAGCGAAATAGACGACTACCTTCTTGCCGGAGACCGAATCCACCCTGCCGAAACCGACACGCTCCATCTGTATGAGCGTCCCCGGCTTGAGCTTTCGAAGGTTCGCCTCTCCGATGCAAGCCATCTTGCCTTTAGGCGTTAGCAGCTCGACGTCGACGTTGGGCTCCGAGACCCACTGGATCTTCGGCATCCCCGGCACCAGGTCGTTGCCCGCGTATTCGCTCGCCTTGCCAAGCCTGATGTTGCCAAGCCCCTTGAGCCGTATGGTCTTCCCGCTGAGCCGCTTGAAATCAGCACAGGAGACATGTATCCTGTTCAGGTCCACAGGCATGGTCTTCTTTCCTCTTGCGGGAAAGTCCGGGTGCAGGTCCTCATGCGCTTCCCTCAGGACAGGGGCGTGCTTGACCGTGATGCGCTCGGGATCGCAGACCACCATGAACCTGTTCGACAGGGGATCGATGAGCTTCCTGTTAATGCCCTCTATGTTCTCCCAGCCGACCCGGATGTCGCTCTTCGTCAGCCCTGTCGTCAGCGCGAACTTCATTAAGGCCTCGGGCTGAAAGCCCCTCCTGAGAAGCGCCCTTGCGGTCGGAAGGGCTGGGTCGTCCCATCCCCGGACCTTGCCCTCCTCGACCCACTGCCTCATATCCCTGGTGTGTATCTTCGTGCCGGGCATGTACACCATGCCGAAGTTAATCACGTTCGGCGCGGTCCATCCGAGCGCCTTGTATATCAGTCCCTGTACCGCGGTGTTGTGCTCGTGCTCCTTTCCCCTGAAGACGTGGGTTATTCCAAGGTGATGGTCCTCTACAGCGCAGGCGAAATTGTATAGCGGCCACACCCTGTAATCGGTGCCGCGGAGCGGGTGGGAAGCATTCGATATCCGAAGGAGCGGCGGGTCCCTCATGGTCGGGTTTGGGTCCCTCATGCTCGTCTTGAGACGAACAACGGCCTCGCCGTCCTTGTAGGATCCGTCCAGCATCATCTTCCAGTGCTGCACGCCCTCCTTCCTTCTCCTGCATGAGCAATCCTGCTTTCTCAGCTTGAGCTGGCGGAAATCCTCCGCCCCGCACGTGCACACGTACGCCTTCCCTGCCGAGATGAGCTCCTCGGCGTGATTGTAGAATTGGTCCATGTGATCGGATTCCTTGACCATCTTGTCCCATCGAACGCCCGTTGAGAGGAGGTCCTCCATTATCATCCCGTAGAAGTCCTTTTCTATGTTCTTTGGATCCGTGTCCTCTATCCTGAGTATGAACTGGCCCTTGTACTTCTTCACGTAAAGGTAGGGCACCATCGCGGCCCGAAGCAGCTGCCCGAGGTTCAGCGGCCCAGTTGGCGATGGCGCGAACCTCGTAACGAACTTGCCGGGAACGGCGTTATGAAGCGGCGGAAGCTCCTCCTGCTTCTTTTCCTGCATGACCAGCATATCCGGGGACAGCACCTTTAGCTTTTGCTTTTGCTTTTCCGGGGAAAGGCCGTTCACCTGGCCGACAGCGCTGTCGATCTCCCTTCTTACTTCAGTCACGCTCTGCCTCAGCTCGGGGACATCGGCAAGCACCTTTCCCAGCACAGCCGCAGGGTCCGCCTTACCGTTGTAGAAAACAGCGTTCTGAAGCGCGTATTTCAGAACGAGCTGGCCGATTTTGCTCATATAATTATATTCGGTTGCTTATTAAATTTAA
>CAYRIP010000006.1:0-17763 GCA_964424395.1 uncultured archaeon
GTCCCAGCCCGCCATATCCCAGTACAAGAAGGATATAAGGGGCATGAAGGACGTTTCCTTCAAGGACAGCGCCAAGTTCCAGGAGATCATAAACGACATCGCGAAGAGGATCGCCAAGGGGACCGTCAGGCCGGAGCAGATGCCCGGGGAGATGTGCAGGCTGTGCTGCGCCGTGAACCCGCAGGAAAATGCCGAAGGTTAAGCGAAAGATATTTAAATGTTCGAATTCAATTCATAATCTAACAAACAAGGAATGAATTCACTCAGGAGTGGTTAAAGATGTCCAAGAGAGGAAGGAAAAAAGAGGAGGAGGCCGCCGACGTTCCTGCGAATGAGCAGAAGAGCGAGGAGAAGCAGGAAGAGGCCAAGGTCAATTCCTCATCCAATGGCATCCTCTCTGACAGGAAGCTTCTTTATGCTATCATTCTCATCGCAGTCGTTGCGATCGCCGCCTGGAGGTTAAGCACCTTCACCGTGCCCGACGTGTCTTCGGACCTTGCGGGCCAGGTCGTCACCACCGGCGGGCCGGAGATAAGCGCCCAGGAAGCCGGCGACAAGCTCGTCGATTTCCTCCAGAGCAGGTTCGAGGTCTCGTACCCGGGCATAGCGATCGCTCTCAAGGGCGTCGAGGATTACGCTGACGTGCCAGGCTCATACGAGGTAAGCGTCGACATAACGTTCCAGGGTGACACCCAGACGGTCCCATATTACGTCACTAAGGACGGCAACTTCATGTTCGCAAACGTCGTGGACCTGAACGAGGAGATGCCTGAGATCCCAGCAGACACGGGCGATACCGGGGAAGTCGGCGCCAGTGCACCGACGAACCCTGAGATAACGACCTTCATCGACAGCGGCGAGGCCGTATGCACGGTGGACGGGAAGCCTGTCGTATATCTTTTCTCAACGACCTGGTGCGGGCACTGCGGATGGGTCAAGGAGACGTTCGACAGCACCGTCAAGGAATACGTGGACTCAGGAGAGATCGTTGCCTACCATTACCAGATTGACACCGGCGACGACACGCTGACCGAGGAGGTCGAGACTGCCGTTCCGAATGCGGACATGGCTATCTACAGCAAGTTCAATCCTGGGGGATCCATACCGACTTTCGTGTTCGGATGCAAGTACTACAGGATTGGAAACGGTCACGAGTCCCAGGGCGACCTGGAGGGAGAGGCGGCCGAGTTCAGGGCCGTCATCGACGACCTGCTTGCGGCATGAATGTTTTTTTCACACCTTCTATAAAAGGGCATCAGAGCGGGTGCCATAGCTTTCTTCGTTTTGCAGGTGCAGAAGGCAGATGAAGCTCCATGATAAAGTCCATTATCTTTGATCTGGGGGGCGTTTTGTTCAGAGACGGGACCCTCTATGCGATCCAGGAGATGAAGGAGCGTTTCAAGTTCAGCGACGAGCTTTGTTCAAAGCTCCTGAGAGGACGGGAATCCGTGGATCTCAGAAAGGGCCTGATCACACCTGATGAGTTCTGGGATTTCGTGCGGACGAAGATCCCGAAGGCCATGCAACCATATGAAATCAGGTCTATCTGGTATGGCAATTACCTTCCGAATCCTGAGATGTTTCGATTGCTGGCCCGCCTGAAGCCCAGATACAAGCTTGGGGCCATTTCCGGGAACGTCCGGGAGAAGGTTGATTATCTCGACGGCAAATACGGTTTTCGGAAGTACTTCGATGTGGAAGTGTACTCCTTCGATATGCATACCAACAAGCCTGACAAGCTTATGTGGAAAAGGGCTTTGCGGCTCCTGGACAGCAGGGCGTGCGAATGCGTTTACGTCGATAACCGGCAGGAATCCGTTGACGCAGCGGATTCATTGGGATTCGATGCGTTCCTGTTCAAGGATTCACATCAAACGGCACAGGAACTGTCACTTCTGCATATTATCTAGTTGAGAAGCAGCAGCGATTATAGGACCTGTTGGGATATCATTTCTTCTTGATCATGTTCTTCATCTTGTCCTTGATCCCAGTGGTTTCGGGCTTGTAGCCTGTCCCGAGCTTCTTGTATCCGCTCTTGTAGGCCGGGGGGCATCTCCTCATGAAGCCCGGAGCTGAGGGGACGCCTCCGGATCCACCTACGCCCCTTATGCCCACGACCTTGCACTTGACCATATTGAGCATGTTCCTGGCCTTGTCCAGCACGTTGCCTCTCCCGGCCGCGCCATACCCCCTTCCCATGGCGTATCCCTGCGGTGGGACCAGCATGTATATGAGAAGGCCCACGGCACCTATGCAGACTATGCCGACCACCAGCCACAATATGACGGTGTTCCAGAACTCCGAAGCGCCGGTAACGGATGCGACGCCCAGCTTGTCCATGAGGGTCATGGTCTGGTTCACAAGCGTCCCCAGCTCGTCCAGGAGGGAGTCTACCTGGATGTAGTCCTCGTTTGCCATGGCGGACTTGGCGTTGTCGAAGACGAGCCTCGTCGCGTTGACCTTGGCCTCGAGAAGGGTGAGGTTCTCGCCAGCCACGAAACCTGACAGCTTGATCGTGTCGAACTGGGCGAGCAGATGCTCCACGATGCTCATATAGTTCTCGTAATCCGCCTTTATCTTCACTATCGTCTCCGCAAGGGGCTGGATTACGAGCGTGAAGCTGACGGTGTCCTTTGCAGTCGAGCTCGTCGTGATCATGAATTTGGAGGAGTAGTTGCCTATCGTCGTGTTCTCATCGACCTCGAAATGCGCCGAGAAGTTGCTGGTCTTATCGACAAGCAGCTTGAGGGATTCCGGATATGTGGCCACCTCGACGCCGTCCGCGTCGGTCTCCACCTCGAGCATCATGGTGAGGTCCTGGTTTCCGGAGTTCTCAACAGTGATATTGGTGTCGGCGGTGCCACCCTGGAGCACGTAGACCGCTCTTGGGTATTTCGTTATGTCCACATCGTATACCGACGAGACCTTGCATATGTGGTTCGAAGCGTAGTATCCAGACGGGCAGTTGCGTGTGACGCATTCCCCGCCGTCGCACCACTTGGTGCTCGAGCAGCTGGCGTTCGTCGTGCATTCATAGGCGGCCTGCTGCTGGTCGTCGCCGTCATCGTCGCCTACGTCGTCGCTTGTGTTCTCGACGTCGATGGAAAGCTTCCTCAGATAATAGTACTTGGTGCCATCGAATGTCGTGCTCGCGTTCAACCTTACGGTATAAGTGTTCTCAGCGGAGGGATTGAACCAGGCGTTGTTCGTCATGGTCTGGTACATGTCGTCTGAGATCTCGGAGACGGATATGTTTGGATCGTCAAGGCCTACTATCATGCCGCTTGTAGGCGTCCTCGCGATCGTGAGGTCGATCTGCGCAGTGAAATTAGCAGACCCGTCATTGTATACGGTGAAGGTCTTGTAGGTCTTGGGGTCCCCGGGGTCCATGCTGAAGGAGTTGATGGACACCCGAAGGTAGGGTGCGATCATGTAGTAGGAGCCGTCGGTGTTCCCGCTGGTCCCATGTAGATTATGCCCGGTGTTGTTCTCGTTGGCCGTGATCCTGAAGTAATGCAGCCCGTATTCGGAATATGCCCTCTCATAGCTCGAGAAGGTCTCATGCCCTATCTTTTGCGGTATCGTGTAGTTGAAAATGTAGATTCCAGCGCCGTTCTGCGTGAAGTCCACTTCATAGAAAGTCGTGTTGGACGTCATTCCCATCCAGTTCCTTCCCGTGTCGTTCATCCAGCGGTCGGCTATCGTGAAGTTTTCAAGCACCAGTCCCGTAACGGCACTGCCGTTGCCGTAAAGGACGGATACGTTCACCGTGACGTTATCGCCCGGCTTGGGCCTGCTGGAGGATATGTATTCGGTTACAGACACGATAGTCACGTTGAGATTGGTCGATGTCTTTACGATCTTGATGTTGTCGTTGATCGAAGCCAGGGGGGAAGTGCCGTCGTACTGCTCCTCCTCGTAATTGGACGGGTCGACGCTCACCTTGAAGTAGTAATCCCCTCCGCTGCCTGTGATGTTTACAGTATAGGTTATCGAATGGTTCTCGCCCACCTGCAGGTTGGCGGCCGGTATTATCTCGCTTGTGTTATAATAAATCCTGGTCGCCGCTTCGCACGGGTTGGCCGAGTTCGTACCGAAGCAGAAGGTCACGTTGGTCGTGTTCGCCACGTTTGCGGTCCCGTTGTTTGAGATATTCACCTCCACGTCCAGCACAAGGCCAACGTAAGGCGTGATGGTCTCATCAGGGGTAATGCTTTGGACCATTATGTTCGACCTGTCACCGATGAGCACTGAATAATTGCCGGTCGCGAAGGCCGGCCTGCTTGCATTGTCATAGCACTCCACGTTCCACAGGTAGTTGCCGTATCCAAGCGTTGAGTTTTCGGACAGGCCGGATACGCTGAAGTTGTTAGCCTGGTTGGAGAGTATTGAGGTGTTGGTCTTGCTCAGTGACCAGCCTACGCCGGAATTATCGCTCAGCCAAAGCGAGCAGTTCTTGATGCCAGACTCGGCATCCGCCGGCCTGTAATAGAAGTAGACGCCATCGCCGTCATCGTCCCATCCGTATCTGGGCTCTATCAGGGTGACAATCGGGGAACCAAGGTCCACTGTGAAATACCTTGTCGCCGAATTGAGGTTGCCGGTCGTGTCTTCAACATATATGGTGATGTTGTGGTTTCCCGCTCCCACAGTTATCGTCGTGTTGGCGCATCCTGTGAGAGAGGAGTTGGCCGTCCCGTTAATGCTGTACTGGCAGGTGCTCAGGCCCACGTTGTCGCCCGCGCTGAAGCTCAGCGGCAGGGAAGAGCCGCTGCCGTAAGATATGTTCGCCGGGGTGTGGATCACTATCGTTGGCGGTGTGTCGTCAAGGACGATCGTCCTCGTGGCTGTCGAAGCTGTGTTTCCAGCGGAGTCGTTCACAGTAGCGTTCAGATAGTAGAAATCGTTCGGAAGGCCTGTGAAATTCTGGAAGAATGGGGATGATGTAGACATGGTCTTATTGACAACAGAAGTTGAGTTGCAGAGGAATATGGTGATGGTGTCAAGATGAGTGTCGTTGGCGATCACGCTCGCATTTATGTGGTCCAAAGTCAGGTTGAATCCATCGGGGGTGGAATTTGATTGCATTTGAATTGTGGGATTCGTCGAATCGTACAAGAACCATCCTGAATATGTGCTCGAGTTAGATGCCCCGTACTTATCATCGACGCTCACGTTGAAGGAATAGTTGCCCTGGGACGATGGGGACCATGACACAGAGCAGTTCTGTGAATAACCTGTGGTTGGCAGGCAGGATTCGCCTGAGGGATTCGCGAGCACCTGGCTGCTGTTGCCGGCATTCACTATGCTTATGTCGACCGTTGAATTGTCAAGCGTCGCATCGGTGACGGTCGCCCAGATCAGGATGTCCCCGTTGAAGTATGTGTCGTTTGCGGCAAGGCCCGATAACCTGGGAGGCATTCCGTCAGTCCCTGACGAGAGGTTCAAGCTGTAGCTTACAGCGGTGGCGTTTCCCAGTCCCACCGTCCACTGGTGGGCATCCTCGCCAGATGTCGAAGAGGCAGTAGAGCAGAAAAGAATCGAGATGGTCGAGCCGTCCGTGATCTCGTTGCCTGATGAGGTGTTGCACCTGATGACCGATGTGTTCCCGAGCCCATCCGTGCTTGCGTTGGTGCAGTTCCACATCCCGTCCGTGAATGTGATCGTGCTGATATTAACCGCAAAGGAACCATTGCCATCCCCCGCGAGAGGGACAGATATGTTTATCTCGGACAGTTCAAGGGATGAGTTGGTGTTGTGTATGGTGAAGTTGAACTCCTCGAATCCCGCGCTTTCGGTCCAGTTGTCATCTCCAGTTGTCAGAAGCTCTAGGAAAACGCTATTTATGTCCGCAGTGCTTGGCATGCTTACAGCCGGCGGGGCCATAGCTAGGCAGGAGGCTAGGATGATAATGAAAGCTAAGCCTATCTCGGTTCGAAGGATGCGTGACCCCAACGTGCTTCTTTTCATTTCATATCCCTTTGAAGATAAAGTCGATATAATATAATATGAACTTTTCTATTATTAATTAATTTATATGATTCTATTCCCCTGTCATCATTAAGGGGGCATCACACCGACCATAGTCAACTTGAACCGCGGGATGGGATATCTTCTTGGCTTTTATAAAAAAAGAGCCTCTATCTAATTATTATGCCAGCCAAAAAAGACGCCAGGAAGGATTCGCTTTTCTGGGCGGACCAGATCGCCAAGAGCGTGAAGAAGAGGGTCGAGACCACTCCCGCCCTCAAGAGGATCGTGAAAAAGCACGGCTACATCGTCTACGACGAGAAGACGCCGAGCGGCAAGATCCACGTCGGCTCCGGCAGGGGATGGATCATCCATGACATCATCGCCAAGGCCATGCGGGAGATCGGCCTGAAGGCGAGGTTCATCCTTAGCTCCGATGACCTTGACCCGTACGACAAGCCCAACAGGGACCTGCCAAAGTCCTTCGACCGGTACCTCGGAATGCCATTCCGGAACATACCAAGCCCCGTAAAGGGCTTCGGCTCGTTCGGGGACTACTACTTCAGGCAGTGCACCGACAGGTTCGAGGAATTCGGGATCGAGGCTGAGCTCGAGAGCACCGGGGAGAGGTACATCAGGGGCGATTTCAACGAGTCCATCAAGATAATACTCAACAACCAGGACAAGGTGCAGGAGATCTACAAGAGGTTCTACGGGAAGCCGCTCGGAAGGCTGCCTTTCAACCCCATATGCCAGAAATGCGGGAAGATAGGGACCACTTACGCTTATGAATGGGACAGGAAGCGCGAGGTCGTCAGGTACAGGTGCGAGCCAAAGATGGTGAGCTGGGCGGAGGGCTGCGGCCACGAGGGCGAGATCTCCCCCTACAACGGCGGGGGTAAATTCCCGTGGAAGGTCGAGTGGCCGGCCAAATGGTTCACCGTGGGCGTCGTCTGTGAGCTGGCCGGGAAGGACCATTTCACCCACGGCGGCAGCAGGAGCATTGGGATCGCGATATCCAAGGAGGTACTGAACTTCCCGTCGCCTTTCCCGTCGACGGACAAGAGCACCGGGAAGGGCTATGAGTTCTTCACGGTAGGGGGCAAGAAGATGTCCACTTCGAAGGGCATGGGGATCGGCTTCTCGGAGATGACGGATTACCTCCCTGCTAAGATGGTCCGGTACCTGCTGGCGAGGACCAGGCCTCACGCGAGGGTGGACTTCGATCCCCTCGAGGACAACGACATGATACTATTATATGACAGGTTCGACGGCACCCAGAGGATATATCACGGCAAGGAGAAGGCCAGCGGGCGGGAGCGTGACCAGGAAAGGAGGATATACGAATACTCAGCGGTCGGGAGGATCGAGAAGTCCATGCCCCCGCAGATACCGCTGACGTACGCGGCCACGATAGAGCAGATCTCCCCTGATATAGGATCCGCGATAAGGATACTTCAGAGCACAGGCCACCTCCCCGCGCGCCTCTCAAAGCAGGACATGGGATACCTGAAGGAAAGGCTCGGGTTCGCGAAGAAGTGGGTGGATAGCCTGGCTTCGGAGCGATACAGGTTCAAGCTGCAGGAAAGGGTCGGGACGGAGTTGAAAGGCGGTGCCAGGAAGGCCGTCCTTTCGCTTTCGGCCAAGCTGTCCGGGAAGGACCTGGACGAGAAGGAGCTCTACAGCCTGTTCCATGAGCTGTGCAAGGAAAACGACCTCGAGACCAAGGCATTCTTCAAGACTATGTATAACATCCTGATAGGAAAGGACTACGGCCCGAGGCTCGCCCCGTTCATCCTGAGTATCGGGCAGAGGAAGGTTTCCCGCCTTCTGGCAGGGGCCTGACCCCTTCCTTGGGCCCGCCATTGCCGCGCATCCTCTTCATCTTCATCTCGAGGGCGGACTGCCTCTTCTTCATGTCGTTGACGATGTCGTTTAGCTCCCTCTCGCCGATCTCCCGCCTGTAGTAGCGCTCGAGGGCCTCGTCCTTCTCGGCCTTGAGGCCGTCCAGCTTCTTCTGCACATCCTGCTCGCTCTCCCGGTCGAGGAATCCGCTGATCCTTCTGGCGAAGGGCTTGTGCTTCATTATCATCACTGTCATTACGGGCCCATGGGCGCTATATGCCCGCCCGCATTCATATCTTGGGGTGGAAGTTCTTGATCTCGAGGAACGTCTGCTTGCCGGCCTTCGTCCTGCGTATGACCCCGAAAAGCGTCCCGGGGCCGTTCTTGAGCTCCTTCGTGCTCACCGCGGTCACGGTTCCCGTGTGGTCTGTGAAGATGTGCCACCTCTCGCCCCTTTTGTTCCTGTTGTAGAACTCTATGTCCCCCTCGATGATGACGCTCTCATCGACCATGCCGTCATCGTCCAGGAGGACGTCCTCGATCTGGGGGAGGAGTCGCTTCGCCTCTTCACTTGGCTCCTCTATCTCCAGAATCGGGGCCTGCTCTTTCTTCCCCACGCTCTTGATGAAATGGTCCGCCGGCTCCGAGAACCTGAGCCACTCGACGTCCTTCTTCAGTATCTCTATGTCCTCGTGGAGCGGATGCTTCCTCCTGCTCTCCTCCCTGGCCTCGAGAAACCTCTTTAGATCGATTTCGTTGTCCAGGATGCTGTCCAGTGACCTTATCCTCCTGCCCGCCCTCACGATCTTGAATACCATCGCTTCCACATTCTCTTCGCAGCGCCCCCGGAGGGATTTCCATCAGGCCCCGGGCACATGCCCGGCATGCGTATGGACCTGGTTTGAACCCACGATCTTTGGCTTGCTTCTCTCACCGGCGCTCTCCGCGCCTCGAATCTTCCAGTCAGAGACTAGAAGGCCAACGCCTTATCCAAGCTAGGCTACGGGGGCACACCTTACAATACAATTATGGTTCTTGAATTTTATATTGATTCCTCATAGCGGAAATGGCTTTTATCGGAATATTTTTCCATCACGTGGCTAAGCTGCCATGGATATCCGGTTATTATTCCGGTTTGGCCGAGGCACCCGGAAAGCATTACAGGGCGCATTACTACTCATGGCTGGGTTACTTGGTACGCCTAGGAGGTATATCTGCTCAGCGAAGTACATAACAGGGAGCGATACGAGGTATCTGTTAAGGGAAGTGGTGTCACCGAAGATAGGCGACGACCTTAGGCAGGCAGTGATAGACCTGTTCGTCAACGACCTGGTTGAGCCCAGGAAAGCCGGCAAGACGATGGGACAGGCGGAGGCTAAGATGCAGGAGATGAACAGGGTCTACATGCCGGGGAAGCTGACAGACCTGACGATCGACGAGCTGAAAGAAAGCAAGATACCGATAATGAAGCAAGCGGATTGATAATCTAGCATTGATGATAGTCGCTCGGGAAGATGGGGGGATGCCCAGGCATAGTGCTATCTTACCCCTCCAGCCAGGCATCGCCTGCTTTTTTATATCTGACGCGGGAAATATTAATCATGGCATGCAGGGCAGTGAACGCTTCGGTATCCGGCTTCTCTAGAATCTTCGAAGTAGCCCTGTCGGTAGTGCTGGTACGCGTGCTCTTGTGAAAAGAGCTTTTCATCCCCGCGGACCGCGCACCAAAAAAAGCCCCGAGCGTGTTTCTCGTGAAAAGCTTCGTTCTTTCCGGTGAGAGGAGACTGGGTTTCCTTCACCTTCATTTAGGCGTATGCGGAGGTGCCCTGGATGCTCGTCCTTAAGAAGAGCCTGATGGGCAATGGGTACGGGGCAAGGATCGGGGACGACCTGAGGGATATCTTCGACGGCAGGTTTCACGCCAAGCCGGAGGTCTTGTCCAGGCTCGGCGATGAATGGAGGAAGTGGGAAGGATTCCACAGCTACGACCGGGGGCACGAGTACAGGGACAGGATCACCGCAAGCGACGAGGGGAACTTCTGGAGGGTGAGGTTCTGCAAGTCCGCGTTCAGGGGGGAGCCGGGCTATGACCGGTTCGAGGGGACATGGACGAAGGATATTACGGTCTATAGGGACAGCATATCCTCGAACGGGCCGATTTATAAGAAGAGGGGTTTGAATAGATAGTTATGAGGAAAGTCAACTTCCGGCGCATGGAAAGGAAATGGCAGGAGAAGTGGGAAAAGTCCGGGATATTCAAGGCCAGGGAGGGCGGGAAGAAGCCGTATTACGTCCTCGAGATGTACCCTTACCCCTCCAGCTCCGGCCTCCATATGGGCCATATCAGGAACTACGCCATGGGGGACTGCATAGCCAGGTACAAGAGGATGCACGGGTTCAACGTCCTGTACCCCATGGGCTACGACGCTTTCGGCCTCCCGGCGGAGAACGCGGCCATCAAGCACAAGACCCATCCCAAGAAGTACACCGAGGAGGCCATAGAGGGGATAAAGAGGAACCAGAAGGCCCTCGGGCTGTCATATGACTGGACGAGGGAGATCGCCACATGCTACCCGGAGTACTACAAATGGAACCAGTGGTTCTTCCTCAAGATGTTTCAGAAGGGGCTCGCCTACAAGAAGAAGGCCCCCGTCAACTGGTGCCTGAAATGCGAGACCGTACTGGCGAACGAACAAGTTGACGATGGTAAATGCTGGAGATGCGGGAGCGAAGTAGTTATCAAGGACCTCGAGCAGTGGTTCCTCGATATAACGAAGTACGGAGACAGGCTCCTCAAGGGTCTTGGAAAGATATTCTGGCCAGAGAACGTCAAGAAGATGCAGGAGAACTGGATTGGTAAGAGCCATGGCATAGACGTCACGTTTAAGGTGAAGGGGAGGGACTTCGTTTTGGAGACTTTCACGACCACTGTTGATACTATTTATGGTGTGACCTTCATAGTCATTTCTCCGGAGCATCCTCTGCTCGATAAGCTTGTGACGCCAGAGAACAGGGAATCCGTGAATAATTATATCAGGGAGACCAGGAAGAAATCAGACCTAGAGAGGACGGAGAACAAAGTGAAGACGGGGGTATTCACGGGAAGCTATGCCATAAATCCGCTCGATGGTTCTGAATCCCCGATATGGGTAGCCGACTATGTCCTGATGAGCTACGGGACCGGTGTCGTTATGGGAGTCCCTGCGCACGACCAGAGGGACTTGGATTTCGCGGAGATGTTCAATTTCAAGATAATCCAAGTGCTTGAATCAAATGGCATGGGTTTCGTGTATGACGACGTAGACAAGTTCAACGTCAAGGGGAAGCTCGTCAATTCCGGCAGGTTCAACAGCATGCCCATACTTGAAGCGAGGGAAAGAATCAGCGACGAGCTTGAGAAGATCAAGATGGGCAAGAGAACAATAAAATTCAAGCTCAGGGACTGGCTGATATCAAGGCAGAGGTACTGGGGAACACCGATACCAATCGTATACTGTGACAAATGCGGAATAGTGCCGGTGCCGGAGAAGGACCTGCCCGTCCGCCTGCCCACTGATGTCAAGTTCACCGGGCACGGGAATCCCCTTGCGAAATCGGAGAAGTTCATAGGCACCAGGTGCCCGAAGTGCAGGGGGAAAGGCAGGAGGGAGACGGACACAATGGACACCTTCGTGGATTCGAGCTGGTACTTCCTCAGGTTCTGCTCGCCCAACGAGAAGAAGTCGGCGTTCGACAGAAGCGCTGTCAAGTACTGGATGCCCGTGGACCAGTACATAGGCGGAGTGGAGCATGCGGTGATGCATCTGATGTACGCGAGGTTCTTCACCATGGTGCTCCATGACATGGGGATGCTGGACTTCGACGAGCCCTTCCAGAGGCTCTTCAACCAGGGCATCGTCTACAAGGACGGCCACAAGATGAGCAAGAGCTTCGGGAACGTCGTCACGCAGGAGGAGATATCGAAGACATACGGCATAGATACGGCGAGGCTCTTCCTGCTCTTCGTTGCAAGCCCGGAGAGCCAGCTGGAATGGAGCGACAAGGGCGTCCAAGGTGCGTATAGGTTCCTCAACAGGGCGTTCAAGCTTGTCGACATGAACAGGGACAGGATATCAAGCGGCAGATACAGGGCGGAGGGGGTGCATGACAGGATACTCATGACGAAGCTCTCGCTGTCCATCAAGACCATAAGCGAGCAGATAGAGGGATTCCAGTTCAACCTCGCGGTCAGCAACATAATGGAGCTCGTCGGTTATCTCGGCAGGTACGCCAAGGGCGGGAAGGTGAACGCGAAGCTCTTCGGCGACGCTGTGAGGGTCATGATACAGCTCCTTTCGCCGTTCGCGCCGCACGCGGCCGAGGAGATGTGGGAGAAGGTCGGCGGGAAGGGCCTCGTATCGGCCTCTCGCTGGCCAGCCGCAAGGAAGCCAGACAATCACGCTGTCGCAATAGAGGGCCTCATCTCACAGCTCGATTCTGACATAGAGCACGTGCTGAGGCTGGTGAAGAAGAAGCCCAGGATGATGGAGCTCATAGTCTCGCCCGAATGGAAATACGACCTGTTCGCGGCCCTGAGGAAGGAGATCAAGGGCACGAGGGACGCCGGCAAGATATTGAAGTCGCTCATGTCGGAAGCAAAGTTCAGGTCGCACGGCAAGGATATAAGCAGGATGGTCCCGGGCATAATCAGGAATCCTGACAGGATCCCGGACGTGATGCTCACCCAGAAACAGGAAGCTTCCGTCATCGAGGAGATAATACCGTCACTGGAGAAGGAGCACGGATGCAGGGTATCCGTCCGGATTGCCGAGAAGTCCTCATCGAGGAAGGCGGGCCAGGCGGCGCCCGGAAAGCCCGGCATCGAGGTCGGATGATGCTCCGGATCATCCCAGCCGCTTCGAGATGACCCCGAGAAGGCTGTCCTTCTCGCCCTTTTCTATGCCTATCACTCCAATGAGCAGCAGCCCCACCCCGATCCACCTGAGGACCGGGACGTACTCCTTCAGCACGATGACGGCCAGTATGATCGGCGTGATGATGGCGATCGACGAGACGGCCGGCTCAACGAATGAGATGTCCCCCCTGTGCAGGGCCAGTTGCAGGTATGAGAACCCGCCGATCCCGAATAGGCAGGACAGCATGAAGTATGGATTGAAGAATATGCCCTGCAGGAACGCCATGTCCCATCGCGTGTTCATCATGGCCATCCTGGCGAACAGTCCCGAGACCCCCGTCAGGATCCCGCTTATCATGATCTCCTGGTTCTTGATTTTCATAGCGATAGCAAGATTACCCCCGCGATTATGAGAAATATGTGGATCCACCTTCCCCCGGGCCTCTCTCCGAAGGCGAACCAGCCTGCGAGCACGGGTATGGCTATGGAAAGGGACAGCGTCGGCTGGACTATCGATATCGGCGCTGAGGTCAGGGCAGCGAGATAGAATATTATCCCGACGAAGCCGACGAGCAGCGACGAAACCCACACCGGGCTCTTGGTCAGGCGGCTGAATGAGAAGCTTCTGATCCCCCTCAGGAACTGCTTCTGCATCGTGGTGGACAGACCGAAGCAGATGGCGGCCAAAACCGATAAAATGATGCCCAGCATAAAGATATTATTGAGCTCCACCATTTATATTAACTATGAAGCGTGTTTTCCTGGCCGCGCTGTGGGGCGTAACCATCCTCTTCTTCATCCTGCTCATGTGGGCGGGGATCCGGGATGTGGCCTACGCCTTCATGGGGATAAATCCGCTGTATCTTCCTGTCATCGTAGGCCTCCCGTTCCTGATGATGTTCCTGTACTCGATAAGATGGAGCATGCTGCTCAGGGCCGTGGGCGTGGAGGCTGAATGGGGGCTGGTCTGGAGGTATTCCCTCATAGGGGCGGCCCTGAACAACATAACCCCTATGGTGAGGTTCGGGGGGGAGCCCCTGAAATGCTACCTTCTGGCAAGGGAGCTTTCCGTCGGCAAGAGGACGGTGCTCGCCAGCATAACAATGGATTCGGTCATAACCGCCGTGAGCCTCCTCGTCCTGATCTACATCGGGGTCTTCGGGATGGCGATGCTGAACATCGTGGACATGGTCACGCTCGGCGTCATCGTGGGGATCCTGCTCGCCCCCCTCGCGGTCGGCGCATACGTGATATATGACAAGAGGGTGCTGAGGGCGTTCAGCAGGAGCGCAAAGGGTTTCATAACCAGGTTCTCAGATGATATGGGAAAGGAAGCGGAGGAGCAGATCATGGAGTTCAGGGAGAACATATCGGGTTCGGCGAAGAAGCTGGACGTGATGTCCAAGGCCATGGCTCTCGGTCTTACCGAGAGGTTCCTCGAGGTCGTGGGCCTCTATGTCATATTCCAGTCGCTCGGGATAGACCTCGGGCTGTACGCGAGCGCCGTCGTCCTCGGTGTCGGCATCCTCGCCGGCCTCATACCCCTGCTCCCCGGAGGCCTCATAGTATACGAATCCAGCACCATCCTGGTGCTGGGCGTCCTCGGTGTCCATCCGGCACTGGCCGCGATCTCAATACTGCTGTGGAGGGGAGCCACGTATTGGATGATAACGGGCGTCGGCGTTACGCTGGGCTGGCTGCACGGGCTGAAGTTCGCCCTCAGTTCGGCGCTTAGGTCGGGCGATGTCGCGAGTCCAAAGATTTAAATAGTATGCGCTTATTATTAGGTATCTGGCCCGTCAAGGGGCAGCTCTATTCGATGGTGATTCGATGAAAGAGGGAGACTGGATAAAGATAAACTACATCGGGACGGCCAAGGCTACCGGGGAGGTCTTCGACCTTACCAGCGAGTCCGAGGCGAAGAAGCATGACGTGTTCGATGAGAAGAAAAAGTACGGCGCAGTCCTCACGATCATCGGGGGCGGGATGATCATACCAGGCGTGGAGAAGCAGCTACTGACCATGAAGGTCGGGGAGAAGAGGGAGTTCGATGTGGGCCCAAGCGACGCGCTGGGCCCAAGGAGGCCTGGCCTTATCAAGGTCATATCCATCAACAAGTTCACGGAGCAGAAGATCACGCCTTTCCCCGGGCTCGTCCTCACGATAGACGGCCGGAACGCCAAGGTGCGCTCTGTCGCCGGGGGCAGGGTCATGATGGACTACAACCATCCGCTGGCAGGAAAGGAGCTTCATTACGAGCTTGAGGTAGTCGAGCAGGTGAAGCTGCCGCTGAAGATGGTCGAGGAACTGCTCGCATACTACGGGCTCGAGGGCAGGGCCTCGCTGGCGGCCAAGAGGGCATCTATAAAGCTTGGGAAGCCTGCCAATCCCATTGTAAAGAAGCTCGTCGAGGAGACCCTCAAGAAATGGTGCCCTGGTGTGGAATCGGTCGCCATCGAGGAGAAGAAGGACAAGCAGCCTCCAAAGAAGGACGTGGAAAATATAGGACCTCGGGCAAAGGCTTAAATATCTTACTCCTATTTCTATTCTTATATCACATACACAAGTTGACTAGAACATAGAAAACTTTAAAAATCTTGGAATCTTATCCGAATTACAAACCTGGGATTGCCAAGGTTTTTCAGGAGAATGTATGACTGCAGAATCGATCATCAACTCAGCCCTTGAGGAGACAGGCGGGATGCCGGAGGTCAGCGAGAGGGTGGAGAGAGACGAAGAGATGGACGAGGAGCTCAGAAGGATTCTTGAATCCCGGAAGGCCGAGATAAAGGTCGTCGGCATCGGAGGAGGAGGCGGCAACACGATATCCAGGCTGATGCAGGTAGGCATCGTCGGGGCTGAGACGATCGCGATCAACACCGACGCGCAGGACCTGCTCTACACCGACGCCGACCGAAAGATTCTTATCGGAAAGGACATCACCGGAGGGCTCGGCGCAGGAGCCGACCCGAACATCGGGGGCGAGGCTGCCAAGGAGTCGAAGGAGGAGATCAAAAAGGCCCTTGAGGGTGCCGACATGGTCTTCATAGACTGCGGCCTTGGCGGCGGGACCGGAACGGGGGCGAGCCCTGTCATAGCCGACATCTCAAAGAAGGTCGGGGCGCTCACCGTCGGGATCGTCACCCTGCCGTTCGCGATGGAAGGAAAGCAGAGGAGCAAGAACGCCCAGGAGGGGCTGGAGAACCTCGAATCCGTCGTGGACACATTGATAGTTATTCCGAATGACAAGCTGCTTGAGATCGTGCCGGACGTAAGCATCCTGACGGCGTTCAAGGTCGCCGACGAGATACTGGTCAACGCGGTCAAGGGCATAGCAGAGCTGATCACAAAGCCCGGCCTTGTGAACCTGGACTTCGCAGACGTCCGGGCCGTCATGAGCTCCGGTGGGCTGGCCATGATCGGGATGGGCGAGTCCGATTCCGAGAACAGGGCTGTCGAGTCCGTCGAGAAGTCGCTGAGCAACCCTCTGCTGGACGTGAACATCGAAGGGTCGAGCGGGGCCTTGATAAACGTGTCCGGAGGGGAGGACGTGACCATAAAGGAATGCCAGGAGATCGTCGAGGCTGTCAACAACAAGATCAACCCGGACGCGAAGATAATCTGGGGAGCCCAGATAGACAAGGCGCTCGGGGAGAGCGTGAGGACCATGCTCATAGTCACCGGCGTGAAGTCCGCCCAGATATACGGGCCGGAGCAGACATACACCCAGCAGAAGCAAAAGGAAATCGAGAAGGTTCTAGGGATAGACTTCGTCGGCAAGTAACCGCTGCAAACAGTGACGGTTTCCTTTTTATTTATGGGATTGTTTTATATTAACTTATTAACAATACTCAACGAGATAATAACCAGGGAGCTGCAAACGATGAGGCTGGATATCAAGTCGAAGCTGCTGGAATGGAAGAGGGTGATGCAGGTAGCCAGGAAGCCGACCAAGGACGAGCTGATGAGCTCGTCTAAGATCTGCATGCTGGGCATAGCCCTCATCGGCGCAATAGGCTTCGCGATATTCCTCATGTTCGCTTTCCTGGGCATCTGAGGCGGGACCAAAATATGATATACACTCTGAGGACGACATCAGGCAGGGAAGACATAGTCATGGACATGATCAACAGCAGGGTCAAGGCTGAGAAGCTCGACGTCAAGGCGGTCATCCATCCAGCCGAGCTCAAGGGCTACATCTTCATAGAGGGAAGCACGGCCGACATCCACAAGTCCCTTCGCGGAGTCATGCACACGAAGGGGCTGATAGAGACCCCGGTGAAGATGGGGGACATCAAGCATTTCATGGAGTCGAAGACCGCGGAGATAAAGATCAACGAGGATGACGTCGTGGAGATCGTTGGCGGCCCGTTCAAGGGCGAGAAGGGGAAGATCACTAGGATAGACAAGACCAAGAACGAGGTCACAATTGAGCTCCTCGAGGCAAGCATCCCCATACCAGTCACCATAGCGATGGAGTTCATAAAGATCATTAAGAAGGCCAGGGTGGAATAATGGAGCAGACTGTGGACGTCGTGGTCGAGGGCGGGAAGGCGAACGCGGCCCCGCCTCTCGGGCCAGCGCTCGGTCCTCTCGGCGTCGACATCCAGGGCGTCGTGGACAAGATAAACGAGACGACAAAGGACATGGAGGGGATAAAGGTCCCCGTCAAGGTCATCGTGGACACCGCCACCAAGGATTACAGGATCGAGGTCGGGAAGCCGCCCGCATCCCAGCTGATACTCAAGGAGCTCGGCGTCGCCAAGGGATCGGCCCTTGCCGGCAAGGACAGGGCAGGGGACCTGACACCGGACCAAATCAGGAAGATCGCCAAGGCCAAGTTCGGAAACGACGAGCAGTCAAGCATACGCCAGATCGAGGGCACGTGCAGGAGCATGGGGGTCACCATCGGCGAGGGAAAGGTCAGCGAAGAGGAGAAGAGGAAGGCCGAGGAAGACAAGAAGCACGTGATGGAAGACGAGGAAGAGAAGGAGAAGACCGCCGAGGAGAAGGAAGAGGGAGCCGAGGCAGAAGGCGGGGAGGAAGCTTCCGGG
>CAYRIP010000007.1:0-16171 GCA_964424395.1 uncultured archaeon
CGAGCTGCGTGGTGAGGAGGCGGGTGCCGCCTTCCGTCAGGGCGAGTATGCCGTTTAGCATCCCCCCGAAGCCGCTCAGGTACTGTATGTTGGAATCGATCAGGGGTTCGCTGTTGATGAATATCGCCGCGTCGACTTTCTGCTGCTTGAGCCTTCCTAGAATTGATTCGATCTTCTTCCCGCTTATGAGCCTCATGCTACCAATTCACTTCAGGTCTTCCTTGCTTGCGATGGTAACGGACGAATTCAGTTCATCCTTCTCCATCCCGATGAGGAACTTCGTGCCCTTGTCGATGGCGATGCTGTTAAGGTTCTGGTCCACCTTCCCGTCGAATATTATAGTGTGCGGGTTGTCTATGGTCCGCAGGGTGTTGATGAGCTCGCTGACAGGCACCTTGCCCAGCAGCTGGTTCTTCGAGTCATAGATGCATGCGGCCCTCGAGCCGACGAGGTCCGAAAGGATCTTCTTGAACCTTTCCTTCTGCTCCTTGCCGAGCTTTGGTGGCTTCTTGTAGCTCATTCTTTCCTGCATCCTTGGCCTTGCCATGGGCTCGGGCTTCCTTCTCTTCTTGTCGTCCCTCGAGCCCCATTTCGGCCTTCCTTTGGGCTTGAAGCTGAACTGTTTGGCCCGGACCTTCTCCCTGAGAGCCTTGAAGATCTCCTTCTTGCTGAGCTCTTCCACCTCCCTGCCCTCAGGGGCCGTGGCGACGAAGTCGATCTCCGCTGTCTCGAGCAATGCCTTGAGATTCAGCTCTCCGCCCCTGTCCCCGTCCATGAAAGCCGTCGTCACCTTCTCCTTGGAGAGGACCATGACGGCTTCGGGCACGCTGGCGCCCTCTATCGCTATGGTGTTTCTTATGCCGTGCTTGAGCAGGTTAATTATATCCGCCCTGCCCTCCACGACTATCATCTCGTCAGAATCCTGCATGTTGGGGCCGCATGGAAGTCCCTGGTAAGTCGTTATCTCGTGCACCCTGACAGCTTCCTTGATCTCCTCCGTAAGCTCGTTGGAGTCTGGCACGCCGCTGTCGACGAGGCCCTGGAGTATCTCCTTGGCCTTGTCGACCACGTACTTCCGCTTGTCGCTCCTCGTATCCTCCACGCTCTTAGTGCATATCTGCGCCGTGCACGGGCCGACCCTCTCTATCGTCTCCAGGGTGGCTGCTATCATCGCGGTCTCCGCCGCGTCGAGCGAGCTGGGGATTATGACGTCCCCTTCGGACTTGCCGCTCTTGGACTCTATGTTCACCTCGATCCTTCCTATGCGGCCGGTCTTCTGGAGCTCCCTAAGGTTTAGCTCAGAACCAAGCAGGCCTTCCGTCTGTCCGAACACTGCTCCTATCACGTCCGGCTTCTCAACCACGCCGTTGGCCTTTATGTGCGCGGTTATCACGTACTTTATTGAAGTTGGGGCTAACTTTGCCATGAATATCACCTTCCTTTAAATCTTCTATCCTGGTCTTCCCGAATTTCATGAATTTTCTCCTGATCCTCGAATTGACCATTACCTTATGCTTCTTGAGCAGGTAATCCAACCTGGCGGCAAGCTCCTTGCCCTTAGAATCAAAATCAGTGAGTATTACTACTTCTTCCCTACTTCCCTCGTTACCTGACGAAGCGATCGATTTTGAAACATGAAGGGCAAGCGCTGCCAGTGGCCTGCCGTTGAGTAATACAATATTCTTCACGCCTAGGGTTTTTAAAGCCCTACTATCCTTCTTGCCCTCGGCTATGACAAGCTTGCCTTCAAGCTCTTTTGAGAATTCGAGGATGTCTTTGTATTCATAACGCCTGTTCCCGCCGCTCATATGACCTTCTTGAGTTGACGGATGATGTGCCGTGTCAGAGCACCATCGCGTCGACTACGTCCCTTTCGGTGACTATCCCCGCAAGCTCCTGGTGCTCCATTACGGGCAGGCCGCCGATCTTCTGGCTTATCATTATCCTTACGGCTTCATGCACATCCTGGTCGGCACGGACGGTAACGACGTTCTTCTCCATGACCCTGCTCACGGGCTGCCGCTGCTCGGGCAGCTTCTCGGCAAGCCCGTTAGAGTGCAGATGCCTTAGTATGTCCCTTGGGGTTATCATCCCGAGGAGCAGCCCCTTGTTGACGACAGGAAGCCTCCGAAAGCCGCCCATGCCGAGCATCTTGGCGACATCAGCGACGGAGTGCGACACCTGAGCGACGAGCGGCTTTCTCACCATGATCTCGCTGACCTTCACTCCGGTGCTTCCCCTTATCTGCCTGACGAGGTCCCATTCGGTCATAAGGCCCACGAGCTTGCTCCTGTAGATGACCGGGTATGAGCCGACCTTGTGCTTCTTGAACGACTCGATCGCGGACGGGAGGGTGACGTTCTTGTCGAGATGGAACACGTGGGAGGACATCATGCGCCTCGCTGTCGTCGAGGCCCTTTCCTTCTGTCGCATCCTGCTGTATTTCCCCCATCCTCCGAGCACGTTCAGAAGGTCGGTTGCTGAGAGCATGCCCCTCACCTGGCCTTCCTTGCTTAGGACCGGCATCCTCCTGTAGTTCTTCGAGAAGAGGTGGAGAACGTCGCGAAGCCTCTGGTCCAGCATGCAGGTCACCGGCTTCTTCGAAGCTATATCAATGACGCGCGTCTCCGGCTTGACCCATCTGCCGAGATATATCCCCTTGACGGCCCCGAGCTTGAACATGCTTCATACTATGGTCAGGTGAAATAAAAATGCTAGGTGCCAGAGCCGTTGAAGAGCTCGTGCAGCCATGGGTGGTATCTTCTCATCATCTCGAACCCAGAAGGGGTGGGGCTGTCGATGGTCTCGATCGTCACGCCGATATCCCTGTCTACGCCCATATGCTGCCTGAATTCCCTTATGTATCTGGCGAAATCTATGATGTTGCGCCGGTCATCCAGGTGGACCCTCTGATGGGACACGAGTTCCCTCTCGCCGGCGACATGGACCCATCTGGTGCGGGGAGCCATCGCCTTGACGTAAGCGGAAAAATCGGAAGCGGAAGGAGGAAGCCCACCGGAATGCAGCTCGTAGTCCTGGCCGCACCATGCCAGGTTCGGGTAATCCACATTATTTCTCCTGCATTCCGCGACACGGAATCCGTGGGCGAAGTCGAAGGTGACGCCATGGATGCCCCTCCTCCCGTAAGAGTCCTCAGGCAGGAGGTCTGTTATCTTCAGCTTGGCGGGGTTGCATGTTGCCGGTGGATTACTGTTCTCCCCGATCCCGTTGTTCTCGGCCAGCAGCAGGTCGAACGGGTAGCCGCAATCCGCATTGACCTGGTGGATCATGCCGGCTATCCCATCGAGCTCCTTGTGGGCATTCCTCATCTTGATGCCATAGTTCTCTCCTTCTTGGCATTCGATGGGCGATCCTATGCCATGGTAATTGAACGAGAGCTGTTCCAGGTCACACTCGTTCCGCATGACGCCGAAGAATCTCATCATGAAACTGAAGAGTCCTTCATTGAAACCGTTCATCTCGAAGTCGCTGGGGGAGTGGACCTGAAGGATCTTTATGCCGTTCTTCTTCATTTCCTGCCCCACGGAAGCCGCCAGGCCGTCATCCATCCTGACGTAATGCGCATGCATCCTCGGGCAGGCATTGGAATCAAAATCCAGATCGTAAGGCAGGTTCTCCGGGACGATTATCAGTTCCGCGGCGGGGGTGGAGAAATATCGCTCGATTCTTCCCAGCCTTATCATGTAATTCTGAAAATCAACATTGGTGGTAACGTGGAACGCCATTACCTTTCTTCGCGCATAGATTTTTTATTCTTGATGCCATGACATCTGACGTTTATGCAATATTATTAACTATGGTGACCAAGAGAATATCATGGCCATGGCCGAAGCAGTTATCAAGAGGGTCGCCTCCCGGATCACCCCGAGCGAAGGGAAGGTCAAGGATACTGACCGCGCCGTGAAGATGATCATGAAGGCGACCGGGAAGATCATCAAGCCCATGGGGCTCGGCCATACGCTTGCAGGCTCCTTCCTGAGGGACACATGGCTCACGGACAAGCTGGAGTTCGACATATTCATCCTGTTCCCCGAGAACGTGAGCAGGGAGAAGCTGGAGAGGACCGGCCTTGCCGTCGGGAAGAGGATCGTTGCATCCCTCAATGGGAAGTATGAGATCGCCTACGCCGAGCATCCGTACATAAGGGCGGTCATAGACGGCTATGCTGTCGATTTCGTGCCATGCTATGACATCAAGGACCCCGGGAAGATCAAGTCGGCCGTTGACAGGACCCCCCACCACAACAAGTACATACTGAAGAACCTGACGAAGGCGCTATCGCCCCAGGTCAGGCTGCTCAAGCAGTTCTGCAAGGGGCTTGGGGTCTACGGGTCCGACCTTCGGGTCGAGGGATTCTCGGGATACCTGACAGAGCTTCTGGTCATCAAATACAAGACGTTCAAGAACCTGCTCCTCGAGGCCAGCGGATGGGAGGCTGGCAAGGTCTTCATCGACCTCAAAGGCAGCTCCGGGATCAAGGGCTCCGGATACAAGGACAAGTACCCCGGGCAGCCCCTCGTCGTCATAGACCCCGTCGACAGGAACAGGAACGTGGCAGCCTCGCTGTCGCCGGCCAACTTCGAGCTCTTCAAGCAGTCATGCGCCTCCTTCCTTAAGTCTCCGAGCGAGAGCTATTTCAGGACCAAGAGGATCGGGATGAGCCCGTCTTCCCTTCAGAAGAAGGCGAAGCAGAGGGGAACCAAGCTCATCACGGTCTCGTTCAAGAGGCCGCCTGTCGTTGACGACGTCATCTTCCCCCAGCTGCGCAGGAGCGCCAAGAGGATCGCCGGCATGCTCGGGGACAACGACTTTAGGGTCCTCGGTCAGGACGTCTGGTGCGACGGCGATGAGTGCATGATCTTCTTCGAGCTTCTGGTCTGGAAGCTGCCGGAGACGAAGAACGTCACCGGGCCCCCTGTGTTCTCCAAGAAGCATTCCGAGCAGTTCAAGAGCAAGTACAAGGGCAAGAGCAGGCTGTGGGTCGAGGGCAGCAACTGGGTCACCGAGGTCAGGACTAGGTTCCCCGACGCGGAACGCTTCATAAGCAGGAACCTGAGGGCCGGCGTCAAGGACCTGGCCGGGAAGGGGATAGCGTCGCATGTGGCCAAGGGCCTCAAGGGCGGCTTCGCCGTCTCGACCGACGGGGACGTCATCAAGAAGGCCGGCATGAAGCCGGAAATCGCCCTGTTCCTGACAGAATACTTTAAAAAGAAGATTGTGTAAAAATAGAAGAACGAACCATTAAGTGAGGTGAATCTGATGAAAGCGGTCTTTTTCGCAGGGAAGGACAATTACGGACAGGCGAAGAGCAAGGTCTACAGCGACGAGCTAGTGTCAAAGCAGTCCATCACGGTCAGGGACAACGCGGCCATCGGCATGAAGAAGGATGGCTACTACATCATGATCGAGGGAGACGAAGAGGCGATCAAGCAGGCAAAGGGGATCCTCAAGGGGCTTGCGGACCAACTGTCCGGCAAGGAGGAAGAGGATGTCCTATCGGCGATAGAGCAGCAGGAATCGAGCGCGGCCGAGGGATTCGGCGCGATCTTTGGATAAACCCCCCAATTTTAAATAATATATCATATTACAACATGTTAGGCGCTGGTAGTCTAGTTTGGTAGGACACAGCCCTGCCACGGCTGTAACCCGGGTTCAAAATCGGCTTTGAAGGAGCGGTGCTCGATCATGCAGCAAAGCTGTATGGGAATCCCGGCCAGCGCATTCCACTTCTCATTGGTTTCTATAGAAAAAATCAATAAGCTACGTATTCATTTAAAAATCCGGACTCGAAAAAAGAGATATAACGATAGCGGATGGTCAAAATGGCAGAGAACTTCGAAAGCGAGATAAAGAAAGCCGTTCAGCTCGAGCCAGTTCTCAATGTCCCAAAGCCCAACCTGAGGTCGCCTCCGGTATTCATCAAGGTTGACAGGTTCAAGGAGCTTTTGGATGATATACAGCAGCTTCGGTCATACTCGCTGGGATTGAGGGACGCCCTGGACGCCATGTCCGAGATAGAAAAGGAGTTCAAGACGGCCATGAACCTGACCAACAAGGTCCTTGACAAGGTCAACATGCTGCTGTCCTCGGTCGACATGAAGCTTCTCAAGAAGGGCGGCGATGCGCCGTCCGAAGCGATGGGAATCAAGCCTCCCCCGGAGATAGAGAGCTACGTGAAGGGCATCTACGAGCAGATCGAGAGGCTGAAGGGCGAGCTGCAGGCGATAGCGTAGAACATACTTGCGGTGCGCTCCTTTTGGATTTTTAAACTTGTCGCTCAAATATCTATTGAAATGCTTCGCGGGGGTAGCGAAGTGGTCAAACGCGACAGATCATCTTGAGCGCTGATGGGGCGCTCCCAGGTGAAGTCGAAGCTCAAGACCTGTTCACTTAGTGTGTTCCTGAGTTCGAATCTCAGCTCCCGCATATCTTTTTTTATTATAATGTTACAATATTCTCTTATGAGAATTTCCGTTGAAGATGAGATAAGAAGAGAATTCGAAAACTCTCTATCTGAAGGATTTCTGAGAAGGTTAATCGCTATTGCTGAAAAAAGAAATTGGTTCAACGATGCATCCTTGATGAATGAAATATCCTATTTAATTGGAAAAACAACAGGAGATGGGCATCTTGACTATCATTTTTCTCTGGTATTCTCGAGCGGAAGACTGGAAGATCTGATTAGAATCAGAGAACTGATTATTGAAAAATTTCAACTTGAAAAATATCGATTTCAAATCAATAAACAATACAGAAGAAATGGTGTCAGTTATCGCTTAAGGATAAACGATGCATCCATAGGTCGGTTATGCTATGCATTTGGAGCCCCGATGGGGAATAAAACAAAACAATCTTTTAATGTCCCGGAATGGATACAAAATTCTAAAAAATACAAGTTAATGTATTTGAAGGCATTGCTTGAGGATGAATTAAGTACAATAAAAATTGAGAAATCGAATTACTCTACTTCCCCAAAGTTGAAAATGACAAAAGAAAAGCACCTCACTAATAATTTATTCGAGTTTCTCTCAGATGTCAAGGGCATTATTGAGGAATTCGGAGTATCTTGTGGGAGAGTTGCTGGACCTTTACCAGAGAATTTCAAAGAAAACGGAATCGATACTATTAGCATGTATTTCCATATACAAAGAAATAAGAGGAATATAATTAAATTCAATGAAGAAATTGGATTCAGGCTGAATAGGAAAAAAGCAGAATTCTTAGAAAATTGCTGTACGATCTTAAAAAGTACTATTCATAAAAGCCGAATGGAACCTCTTCATAAATTAGATATATTCAATAAATGAGACCAACAACCCGAAATAACAGGCATATTTTTAAACTTATTTCTTACAAAATAATGAGATACGCTTAATCCATATATATAACTGATAATACAATCAATAGGAATTGAAAGGTCGGATGACATGAAGATAAGGGACAAAAACACCCAGCTTAAGGGGCTGATATCGCAGCTCGACGAGATGGGAAGGGAAGACAAGGGGCAATTCTTTAGAGCCCTCGCTAAGAAGCTCAACAGGCCCAACAGGAAGGTACACGAGGTAAACCTATTCAGCCTAGAGAAGAACGCCCCTGCAAAGTCAACGATCGTCGTCCCCGGATCGGTCCTCGGAACGGGCAACGTCTCGAAGTCGCTGACTGTCGCCGCCCTGAAGTTCTCGAAGGGCGCCGAGGAGAAGATCAGGAAGGCGGGCGGCCACACGATGAGCATAGAGAGCTTCATCGAGGAGAAGAAGAGCGGGAAGGGAGTCCTCATAATGGGATGATTTCATGATTTACGTCAACGCTGAAAACCATGTCATGGGAAGGCTGGCTTCGAAGGTGGCAGACAGCCTGCTCAGCGGCGAGAGCGTGACGGTGGTCAACGCGGGCAAGTCCGTCATCATAGGCAACCCCAAGGCTTCCATCGCAACCTACCAGGAGAAGATATCAAGGGGGGATCCGTACCACGGGCCCTTCTATCCAAAGCACCCCGACGCGATATTCAAGAGGGCTGTTCGGGGCATGCTGCCCAGGGGGACATCAAGGGGCAGGGAAGCCTTTAAAAGGCTTAGGGTCTTTATCTCTATACCCGAGCACGCTCAGGGCATGGAGCTGACGGAAGTCAAGGGGACGGCCAACAAGGGCGAGAGGAAGTCCATAACGCTGGCCACCCTAACGGAGAAGCTATGACGCAGAAGAAGAAGGCAAAGGCCGGCAAGACGGCGAAAGAGAAGATGGGGAACGCGGTCTTCACCACGGGCAAGAGGAAGAAGGCCGTAGCCAGGGCCAGCACCATGCCCGGGTCTGGAATGTTACTTTACAATTCAAAGCCCATCGATTCCATCCAGAACGATGCCATGAGGCTGCTTCTGCAGGAGCCGCTGCTCCTCATGGGGGACGCCTGGAAGAAGTTCAACATAAAGGTCAAGGCCACCGGCGGCGGCATAATGGGCCAGGCCCAGGCGGCAAGGCAGGCCATCGCAAGGGGCCTGGCGGAGGTTCTTGGACCCGACGCCAAGAAGGCGATCATGGATTACGACAGGAACATGCTCGTATACGACCCGAGGAGGACGGAGCCGCACAAGCCGCCCAGGTCCTCGCAGGGCCCACGAAGATATAAGCAGAGGTCGAAGAGGTAGATTGATATGGAGTTCGCAAGGATAAAGCTAGCGGGAAGGGACTACACACAGCTCGAGGAGATATGCGAGATGATAAGGGGCATCGCCGGAAAGTACGGCGTGTCCGTAAGGGGCCCGATGCCGCTTCCTACAAAGAAGCTCAAGGTCACCACACTAAAGACCCCGTGCGGCGACGGGACAGGCCACGGCAACGCGACCTGGGACAAATGGGAGATGCGGATCCACAGAAGGATAATAGACATAGGGACCAACGACAGGGCGCTTAGGCAGGTAGTCAGGCTGCCGATCCCCGAGGGGATCAAGATAGACATAGAGTTCAAGGACTGATTCTTCAGCGAAAAACCCATAATCGCGCGTATGCGGCTTCCATCGAAGGAACGCAAAACTTAAGAATTATAGTATTCAGTGGTAGTAAAACTTATAAATGTTCTTATAATATTATACACAGTAATATAAAACACGGAACAAATTTAATAGATTAAACCAATATATGATAAGCCAATTAATTGGTTAAAAATTGGTTTGGTTCCGCAGGAGTTATGTAATGGCCAGACTGAAAGGGATGATGTCCAGCAAGACGGCGCTAGTTCTAGTCTCCATAGCTGTTATCGTCTCGCTTGCGGGCTTGTTCTCTGTTTTCATCACCGCCAATCCCGACAGCCTGACCGTAAGGGTCTCCAATATCAAGAACAACCTCACGATAAACACCGCGAACGTCACCCTTTGGAACTGCTCAAATCCAAGCCAGCTGCTCGGATACAACACGACCCAGGGCGGCAAGGCCTACATCGCGGTCACAGGCGCTCCCTGGAACGTCAGCATCCAGGTCAACATATCAGGCAACTTCGTCAACAAGACCGATGACAACAACGGCGATTGCTATCTTATCAGCGGCGACATGCACATGAACCAGGAGTTGTTCTGGGCGAGCGACGGCGGCTTCAACGTCACGCTGAAGGACTCCGTCAACGGGCGGCCCGTTCCGAACATGAACGTATCGGTATACAGGGAAGGCTCGGGCACGGAGAGCCAGGACGGCAACTACAGATGCCCAAACGGCGTGTGCACGACCGGCGACGACGGAAGCATACTGCTCATACTCCCCCAGAATCCCCAGGGGCACCCATCCGGGTGCGGCAACTACATAATCAGCGCGGTCGATGATTTCCCGAATTACGATGATAAGAACAAGTCGGCAACCGGGCCGTGCGCCGGAGCTGACACCGACGTTCTCGTCAATGTGGACGGCGCCCAGACCATAAACGGGTACATCACCGACAGGTACAACCCGTCGATGAAGATCGCGGGCGCGAACGTCACCCTCTGGAACCACTCCACCCCGTCGAAGCAGTTCGGCTGGGGGGACAGGTACTTCTACAACGGGACCACGGGCTCCCAGGGATACTATGAGATCCACATCCCAAGCGACCTTCTCTGCGCCGAGGAGAGGTGCCGGTACGACGTCCGGGTGGAGACCCAAAACTACCTGCCGCTTGTGAACAAGAGCGACAACTCGCAGGGATGGCAGTTCGCTAAGCAGATAAACCTGGCGCTCACAGGGCCCCTTAGCGTCTCCGGGAAGGTGATCGACCTGACCAACGGCAAGCCGGTCAGCAATGCGGAGATAAGGGTATACAACCAGAGCATAGGATTCGAGTACGTCACCTATGCAGACGCCCTGGGCGGCTTCTCGCTGAAGATCCGGAACAACACCGGCTATTCCGTCAAGGTGAGCTATTCAGGATATGATGACAACATCACGACCGGGCTCAACGGGTCCCAGAGCATGGGCAACATCACGCTGCTTGGGAAGGCCCAGGTCATGGGAAAGGTCATGGATGTCTACAAGGACCAGAACGGCAATGACATCCCGCTCTCCACAAGCATCGTCATACAGGGCACGGATTACCCTTACCAGACCACGAGCGACGCCAACGGCGATTTCTCCATTTATATGCGCGGGAGCGGGGCGTCCCATACCGTCACGGTAACAAAGACCGGATATGAGACGATGTCCTTTGGTGTAGTCGTGCCGGTGAGCCCTTCAGGGAACGTCTCGGCGGGGACGCTTCTCCTTGCGGGCAAGCACAAGATATTCGGGACGATATACGACTCCGCCGGGACCCCTCACTCGACATACTACAAGCTTGCGGGCGCTGACGTCATAGTGCGGGACAAATACCACACATACAAGGTGACAAGCAACTCATACGGCAATTATTCCGTCAACGTGTCATCCTACAACAACAAGTACTACCTCCAGTTCCAGAAGAGCGGGTTCGACGATAAGGTCCTGAACAACTCAGGGAGCAACTACACCAGCTATGCCGGAAGGAAGGAGATCAACACCCAGCTGTTCGGATCCACCACCGTCAGCGGGAAGGTCGCCGATTTGTACTCGCCGTCTGGCAGCACGATCGCGATTCCTTACGCCGAGGTGCAGTTCAGGGACCACAGCCCCCCAAACGAGCTGCTCTACTACACCTTCACCGATTCCAAAGGGGACTTCTACATGGACCTCGGCGTCACCGGGAGCTATGAGATCAAGGTATCCAAGAGCGGCTACGGCACGAGGAACTTCGACAACCTCGGGACGGGATTCGCGGCCGGATCGGACCTGCTGTTCAACAACGTGACGAGCGACTACCTAAGGCTGAGGGGCACCGCCCATGTGTCAGGCATTGTCAGGGACGAGAAGAGCGGCGAATACGCTTACGGCGCCATCGTGACCATCTACAAGAAGAACGCGAGCCAGGCCAGATACTGGCAGACGGTGAACGGCACCTACGACCTCTATGTCGACGGCGACATGCAGTTCGAGATAGAGGCCAACGCCGACGGCTACCCGAAGAACAGGTTCACCGGGGGCGCAAGCGGATATCAGGGCGACCTGCAGAAGGACATGAACATCACGGCCCAGTTCCAGGCGGTGATCAAGGACGCCCAGAACCCGTCATACGGGATAGCGAACTCCAGGGTGAGGCTCTACCACTATTACGATGAGACGTATTTCGGGGCCGACACGATGCCGGTCTTCCAGTCACTGAACATAACGTCCCTTTTCATGAACGTCTCATGCCAGGACAGGAACACGGGGAACCTGCTGTACCTAAGCGACATCAACATCAGCATGCGGAAGACGGACGCCTGCCTTCCGTTCCAGGACACTCTCGGGCTCTGCTACCAATCGCAGAACACGACGAACGGGACGTTGAGATTCAACACCACCGCGGCGGGGACCTACTCCGTCACGATCGACGGGAGCATGATCGGATGCGAGAACCAGATGCAGGCGATGACGATAACCACTTCCGAGATGGGCTCGCAGATAAACAGGACGTTCCAGCTGACCGAGACCACGCTGAGGGTGCGGATAAGGGACCCCATATCCGTTGTGGACAACAACCTTGGCATCCTGGAGGACGCAAACGTCACCATAGTGAGCCCGGGCCCGTATACCAACACGACTCCCGAGAACAACTCCCTTGGGATCTTCACCTTCCACTTCGTGCCGTCCAGGAATGTCAACATATCCGCTGACAACGGGAACCACTACATGAACTACACCCTCTACAACCTGACCCCGGGCATCATCAACGGCTTCCCGTCGCTTTCCGACCTTATCCTGCAGCCCCATCCGGCGAACCTGAGCATACTTGTGCTCAACTCCACCGGCTACGGCGTGGACGACGGGGTGGACGTGAACATCTCGAACCAGAGCGACATCCTTGTGGACAGCGCATTCTTCGCCGCCCATTACGCGAGCACGTACCATGCCACCACGAGCGGCGGGTGGGCCAACTTCACGAACATCTATCCGAGCGTCTACTGGAACACCGCCATGAACGGGACGGACGAGGGATACAATTACACGGACGAGGCCTATGTGCTCATGAGCGCCGGCAGCCACCTGGTCATGAACGTGACAATAATCGAAAACACACTGGTGGTCCACGTGTTCGGCCTGTCCGGCGGGTCCTATGTGCCCGTCTCCGGCGCTCTGGTGACCCTTTGGAACCGGAGCAAGGGCTCTGAGGCCGCAGAAAACGGGCTCGGGGAGCCTCTCAACACAACGACAAACGCCACCGGAGGGATACTCTTCAACAGGATGATACCAAGGGCCTTTAACGTCTCCGTCAACGGCACAGGATTCGTGCCGTTCGATGCCTACGTGGTGGTCGGGATAAACGGGAACAGGTTCAATCCCGTCCTGAACGACACGAAGTCGCCCTACTACGACCTCGCCTGGATGACCCCGTCGACGCCACAGCAGGGTGGCACCGCGGGGATCCATGTGCACTGGAACGACAACGCCATCCTGCAGCAGGCGATCCTGCAGCTGCAGTACGAGGACCTTAGCGTGGTGAACCAGACCTACAGGGTGTTCATAGACGAATGGAGCAATTTCACCCTTGGTTCGGCGTTCACGACAGCGCACGCGGGAGAGAACTTGTCATGGAAGGTGATAGCCAGGGACTCAAGCAACAACTGGAACACGACCATGCCATGGAACGAGTTCCATGTGGCCGACACCGAGCACCCTTCGGTATCGATCAGCCACACCCCTTCGCAGGTGGTCGCGGGCATGGAGGTGGTCTTCTCGGCCACCGCAAGCGACAACCACAACGTCTCCTGGCTCACGATCTACGTCGATTACGGGGACAAGTCCTCGGAGCAGGTATGCAACACCACGTCGGGCGGGCAGAGCATGGTATGCACATGGAAGAGCCCGGGCTACGCTTTCGATTCCTCTCATTATTATTATGCCGTTGCCGCAGACGACGACGGGAACCAGGGCAAGGACCCCGAATGGGAGCTCAACGAGACGATCCCATACATCCTCTTATCGGGAGCAGGCAGGTCGCAGGGAGCTGCCGTCTTCCCGAGCAACGTGTATCCCGAGGTAGTCTACTTCATGGGCGGCAGGGACGACTCTTCCGTGAGCTCCCAGATACTGATGTTCCTTCCGGGCAGCCCGGCTAACCCATCCGTCGTCACCAGCATGGCTGCGCCGAGGAGGTCGCACGCTGCGGCATACAGCGCCCACAACGAGAACGTCTATATCTTCGGCGGCACGGACGGATCGGCATGGCAGGGCTCGATAGAGCAGTTCAGCACGAGCCTTGGCACATCCTCGACTGTCTCGGCCGCCGTCCCGGCGGGGCAGCGGAACAGCCCGTCGGCGGCTTACTATCATGACGGCTCGTTCGGATACATCTACCTGTTCGGCGGCGATAACGGGACCACATCATATTCCTCTGACATATGGAGGTACAACATCACCGCCGATTCGGGCACGAACATAGGAAACCTTCCAGGGCCGGTGTCAAAGACCGCTTCCGTGTACAGCCCCGATACCGGGATGATATATGTCATAGGCGGGCGCAACGCCACCACCGACATCCCGGAAATACTGGCATACACCCCGGGGTCCTCGACGGCTGCCGTGGCGGGGTCGATGCCGAAGGCGCTCGAGGGCGTTTCGGCCGCATACCATCCGTACATGAAAAAGATACTCATTTTCGGCGGGTATGATTTCAACAACAGCGTCTACTCAGACAGGATCTTCCAGTTCGATCCCCTCACCAACACGACCGTCCGCATGAACGCAACACTCCCGACGCAGATGGCGTTCACGTCCACGGTCTTCTCGGACTACGACAACAAGTTCTACGTGTTCGGCGGAGAGGACGGGTCGGGAACGATGGATGAGATCCAAAGGTACGACCCATCGTACGGCAAGGGATTCAAGGTGCAGATGGTCAAAGGCAACCTGACGGTCTACGTGACTTCAGGCGGCTCGCCCGTAACGTATTGCGGCGGATGGCCTCAGGTCACCCTGTCATACTCATCGCCGCTGCCCAACGGAAAATCGTTCGCGACCCAGACCGTTTCTGCGACGAGCGGCACGGCAAGGTTCGAGGGCCTCTACCCGGAGTTAACATATGATTACTCGGTCAACGGCACAAAGAACGGATACGACTACGTCCCCGGGACCATATTCGTAGGCCAGCACGAGAACAACATGACCGTCCCCCTGCTGGTAACAGACCTCACCATCAACGTGACCGACAGCACCGGATCCCCGGTCGTCGCTGATTACAACGTCTTCTTCCAGGGCGGCTCCCCGGTCGATGACATCCTCACCACATGCGACGGCACGCAGCTTCAGGGCACCACATCGGCCAGCGGGGTAGTCACCTACGCCAGGGTGCGTCCATGCGCCAACTGCAACCTCACGGTTACGAAGCCCAGCGCGTCTCCGAGCTGGAACAGCGCGATATTCACAGTGACCGCGGGGGCGTCCAACTATATACACATCGACCCGCCCGGGGACGCTCCGTCCCTTGGGGCGACGTACCCGTATTACACGGGCGCCATAGGGGACATAAACGTCGTCCTTTTCAACGTGACGACCAATGAGACGGGCAACCTCACGCCGGTTGGCTTTGTCAACATATCGTTCATAAGAGACGACGGGCTTACCGCGAACAGCAGCCTCACCGACGTAACCGGGCTGGCGTACATTGAGGTCGAGGACGGCGTGTACAACATATCGGTCAACGGCGAGGGAAGCGGATACGACTCGTTCATGCTCTACAACCACAAGATAGGGAGGCTGGTCTTCGCGAACGGGACGACCGACCCGAACGGCCAGGTCCTTCTGGTGGTCGACGGCCAGCCCATGTACGCCCCGCTCAACCCCAACATCCCAAGCGGCGGCTACGGCTACTATGCCAGGATAGATACCGCGGGGCACGGCTCATACGACACCCTCGACGGGGGCGACAGCCTGTTCCAGGGAACCTACTATGACGACGCGAGGAATGCGGGCAACAACGACGTGAACAACAGCTTCACAAAGGCCCTGTACGGGATAAGCAAGGTGAACGGAACGGTCACGGACAGGTACTGCGTCTACTCGAACTGCCTGATCCCGTTCGTCACGGTCGAGATGCTCGTGGGCGTCCAGGGCCAGGAGATCAGGTATTCAGGCGCCACAGGCATCAACGGGACGTACTCCCTCAGGGTCAGCCCGTACACAACGGATTCGTACTGGAACAGCCCGATAAACGCGAGCTATGACATCAGGGGGAAGAAGAACGGGTATCTGGACTACTACAGCAGCCTTTACGGCCATTCGCAGGGGATCAAGCTTTCCCCCAACCAGAACTTCACGCACGACCAGAAGCTCAGGGGATCGGGAGTCGTGGCCGGCTACGTGCTGAGCAGCGAGGATGCCCATCAGGCAATCGGGGGAGCCGACGTGAAGTTCGTCGCGACGTCCTCGCCGCCATCGAACCCCAACATCCTGCCGAACTCCAACTATTATAAGACGGTTTCCGCCAACGGGACAGGGTACTTCTCAATGATAGCAAACACCGTATACAGCCCATACAAGGTATCCGTAGAGACGGACAATGCGACATTCATCTCGAGGGTCGTCGGGCCATTTTCCGGCCCGAAAGGCGACATAGCCGTATACCTGTACGCGAGCGGGAAGGGTG
>CAYRIP010000008.1:0-14209 GCA_964424395.1 uncultured archaeon
CGGATGGGAGGGTCGATATAGTGATTCACCATGCGATTACGAAACACAACGTAAGGTTTATACCGCAATTCTGCGGATTCGTCCACTCCATGGGCTTGGAAGCCGTGAACCTCTTGCATCTGATGCCGAACGCTTCATCCAACAGGAATCTCATCCCAAGGATCGATACTGCAATTGATGGGATTAAGAGGGCCATAGAAAGATACGGCGATTCCCTAGACATACACATATCATACATGCCACCCTGCCATATGCCCGGCTACGAGAAGCATTTCGAAGTAAACGATTTCGATATGGAGTTTCATAGCAACTGCAATGAATTGTTCCGAGTGTGGAAAGACACCCTGATCAGGAACAAGGTTCGCAAGAAGGAATGCGAATCATGCAGGTTCATGAAGATATGCATGGGTTATTGGAAAGGTCAGGAATGAGCCTATGATGCGGATATCACGTCGATAGGTGGGTGACACGCTGTCATGCCTTCCCGGAGGCCTTCACTATCTCCGAATCCCCATGGATCTTCAAATAATCCGTTCGCACCCCCATGCAGGAATCCCTTTTATCGCATTCCCGGCAAACCTCGATTAATTTCCTCCCGCTCAATTCTACGCGGCCACTGCTCTTCATGTGGTATTCTACTGAGTGCCTGAAGAGATCGCCTAGCATGCATGCCGGGATGCCGTTCACCATCACTTCGATACTGCCCCTTCTTGCCTCACATATTGCCGAGAAGAGGTTTTCTTTGAAATCGGTTATTCTTGGGACCAGCTTGGAGTTCCTTTCCCAATTACCAAGGGTCTGCATCAGCTTGAATTCGATCCGCTTGATGGAAGGGAAATCCTTCTCAATGAAGCGCACATAATCGAGCATCCTGTCTGAATTGTGCCTGTTGATGAGATAGACCAATCTCACCTTGCCGCCTGCGCCCAGCATTGAAATATTTGTCAAGGCCCTCACCTTCAGATCGAAGGACCCTTCCCTAGCCGAAATCATATCGTTCAGCTCCATTTCGGGTGCATGGAATGCGAAGAATATCTCATCTATGCCCGATTCCACGAGTTTGATTGCGAATGACATGTACGCGAGCATCAATCCATTCGTGACCAGCACCGCCTTCCTTCCCTTCGATTTGATATACCCGATGATTTCAAAAACCCTAGGATTAAGCGTCGGTTCCCCGCCCTGGAGCAGCACCGCTCCTTTCGTCCTGTCGATGAGGCTCTTTATCTCATCGATCGAGGCATCCTTCGTTCCATAACCGGAGCAAAAAATGCATTTCTGGTTGCACTTTCCCGTGATATTTATCGCATTCGGGTTCCTTTTCTCGACCAATTCATCGGGTTCCATCTTCATTGCCGCCTCTCCCCCCTGCAAAGGAAATCATCCATGATGAAAATCTCAGACAGCCTTTCGAACTGGTCATGATATCTCATTCTCAGCTTCTCCATGAAATCGCGACCGTAAAGGAATGTCGAGGTGAGATATTCCTCGAACACGCTGCTTGATTTGGGCACCAAACGCCCGTTTTCAATGGCCATCAAGCCATTATCTACCAGTTGCCGAAGCTCCCTTCCGAGGGCCTTGAAGATATCGACGTTGAATATACCGGAAAATGAGTTTATGTCCACTCCGAACCGGAGGTTCGTGATGATGTATTTCCTAATTTCTGACATGTGATCCACACGGAAGCCGGAATACGATCTCCTTGAAGAATCATCGGATACATTCATATAGTAAAGGTTTCCGAAAGCGTGGGACTCCGCGTATGCCCCAAGACCCAGGACGGAGCTGTTGTACTCGATCATATTCAGGTCATGGCTGTTGATTGAATCGGGCGTCCTCAAGAATGCCTCGGTGCATTTCGGGTGCTGCATGTAACCTCTTTCCGGCAGCATCTTCGCGGCTACGAGAATCATTTCATTCATCCCTTTCATCCATTCATCGTCTATCCACTTTCCCTTCCTCCTGAAGATTGTCGTATTCGAGGGGTAGAACCTGTAGATGTGAATGCTGTCCGGGGACAGCCTGGTGACATCTTCGACGGTGCTCAGAAAGCTCCCCACCGTCTCGCCCTCAAGGCCGGCTACGAGGTCCAGGTTGATGAATGGGATGCCCGCTCTCCTCGCGAGCTTCACGGCATTCTCTATATCCATAATGTCCTGTTTTCTGGAAATGTTCCTCAGAACAGCCGGGGTGAGGCTCTGGACACCCATGCTCAGCCTGGTAACGCCGTTCTTCTTCAGGATTCTGATCTTCTGACGATCAAGGGTATATGGGGTTGATTCGAAGGTGAAATGCTTGTTCCTCTTGAAACCGAAGTTCCCGTTGATGGTTTCAAAAAGCCTTTCCAGCTGATCGGCTGCCAGCATACCGGGCGTTCCTCCGCCGAAATACATCGTATGGAAATCGTTGCCCTGGAACAACCCCGAGAAAGGCAGTATCTCCTCTTCGAGGGCCGATAGGTATTCGTCTATGCTGTTCTTTCCGGGCACTTTCGATTTACAGTAACAGAACTCGCATTTGCTTTCACAGAAGGGGATATGGAAATACAGACCGAGCTTGTCAGGTATCGACCCGTTTTCTATCGATCCTATGGTCCTCTTCCATGAATTGATGACCCCCTGCATCGTGATGGGCCTGTGGAAGGCTTCCACAGGAAAGGCATTGTCATATTTCGAATGAAGTATGACGAGGAATTTTCTGAATTCTTCCATGCTTCTCCCATTGCATTTGTTCAGGATATTGACCCCGGTTTCCTTTGGAAAGAAGGCGATGGCGAGCTCCCCTGTCCTGCTGTAATGAGTGGTCCCCCATGATTGGAGATGGAGCCGGTTCGACAGAGCCTCGTTGATGAAGAAACGGTTTTCTTCATGCGGCAGGGCACGCAGCCTTTTTGAAACCATTGTGTTGATGAAGTCCCTTTCGTTTCCAAATTCCCTTGCATTGTGCTCGAGAAGACGATTGAAACGCTCAGGCACGGCTTCTCTGAATTTCCTTCCTGAGAACAGATAGAATCCTTCAAGCCTTGGGTGCTCGGCAAGCATAGGCTTTTCGTTCAGATTGAGCTCATTGGCATCCTTCTCGCTGAGGACGATGACATGACTGCCATTTTCCCTGTTTTTCAATATCCTCGGATTATATTTCATGGTGCATTCCCGTGAGATCCTTTATCATCTTTTCATTCCCATTCGATTGTCCCGCCTGACCATCTTTGAAACACCCTTTCACCGGACTTATCTCCCCGCCGCCGAAAATGCTGAGATATGATTTATCTATGCCGAAGCAGTCATCATTGTAAGCGCAACCCGCGCATGCCCCGGTTTTGGTGCATATCCTCGATATTCCGTCAGCCAGCGGGTAGCTGCTGTCAGAATCGACTATGAGGATGTCGGCGTCCCCGACACCCATGACGTGTTCCTCATACCCACTGAGCAGGCAGTAGGGCATGTACTGGCAATTCATGTCGATGCCGTTTTTCCTGGCAGCGTCCAGGCATTTCATCACGTGGGGGGCCGCCAGGCCCATTCTCGGGACTATCCCAAGGTTCCTCTTCGAATTTCCGCCTATGCACACGAACTTCAGGTTGACCTTCCTCACGCCTAGCCCGCTGAAGAAAACCACCATACCCGAAAGCTCCCTGTAATTGCGTTTGTTTATCACGACATCGATTTCGACGGGAATCCCCCGATCCACGACATTCCTGATGCCCCTGACATGCAAATCGAATGACCCGGGAAACCTTGAAAGGCTCTCGTATGCATCTTTCTTGCTGCTGATCCCCAGTATGTGCAGGGAATTGGCCCCGCTGTCAGCGAGCCTCTCAACGAAGCGTCTGTCGGAAAGCATCAGGCCGTTCGTCTGGATCGCGATCCTTTCATAACCCACGAATTTCGCAAGCTTGACCAACCTGAGTATGTCCTTCCTTATAGTCGGCTCGCCGCCATTGAAGCACAATGAATCGCTGTATTTCCTCGATTCTATTATCTTCCTTCTCAGATCATCGAATGAGCAATCCCCCCTCGCCGACCCGGCGCCGGAGAGGCAGAACATGCAGTTCATGTTGCACGAGCTGCCGGTCATTATTTCGACTGATCCGTAAGTCCTTTCGTCATCCATGGTGAAGTATCCTCTCCCTGATCTCTTCGGGATCCGTGAAAACGGGATAGAGCTCCCCGGTGCCGTGAAGGGAGGCGTATTCCAGCTGGACGCCTGCACAAATTGGCCCCAGAGCGCATGCCTTGCATGGCTCCGCCTTCATCCTCCTCTGGGCAGGGTCGACGATCCTCAGCCTCTCATCGTCTTTGCCGTCCATGAAAAGGCAAATGTATTTCTCTCCTTTGACTATCTTCCTCGTCTCGGTGCTGAACTCCTCGAACCCTCCCATGTAGCAAAGAGGCACCCTCTCTACCCTGAAAGTCTTGTTCCTCTCAATCAGGCGGTCCGCCATCATCCTTAGCTCAATCTCGAAATCAGTGAGCTTGGGCACGATCCAGGGGTTCATGCCCGCCCTGCTCATGAGCTTCCCGTCAGCCTTGCCCGGGTCCAGGCCGTTGAACACGAAGTGCCCAACCTCTGGGAACCTTCCCGTGATAAACTCAACGAAAGATGGGAGCCTCTTGCAGTTCATCGAATTGATGGTTGAATTAACTGTCACATGCATGCCGGTATCGATGGCGTTCCGGATCCCCTGCAATGCGTCATTGAAGTGGCCCTTCCTCTGCGAAAGCCTGTCCGCTATCTCCTCCTTGTCGGAATGTATCGACACATTGACATCTGACAACCCGCTTTCAAAGAGCAGCCTGGGTATCTCAGGTTTCGAGAGCAGAACGCCGTTCGTTATCACTTTGGGCCTCATTCCGCGCTCATTTATGTATCGCACCAGCTCTGCAAGCGGCTCGAGCAGGGTCGGCTCGCCTCCCGTAAGCAGGATGTCCGTTATTCCCATCTTCTTGAACCCAATCACTTTTCCCTTCATTTCTTCGAGGGAGAGGCTCTTCTCAAACTGCGGGTTGGAGCAGAACACGCATTCGTTGTTGCACTCACGTGTCACCTGCATGTAAGCCTGTTTCCTGGCCGTCTCATGAGAAGTCAAAGATGACACCTCCCCCAAGCTTTTTCTGGCTGAAAGAATGAATGACGCTTTCTCCCTTTATGACATCCATAGCGTCCCCTTTCACCACAATCACATCACCGCCTTCCAACACAGACAGGAATTCCCTGAATTCCGGAGACTTCGGCATCATGCTGCCAAGGAAGTCCAACGAGGGCCGGAATCCGTCGTATCTGATTCTTCCATCCTCGGCGCGTGCCCCAGGGAAAACGACGTACCTCCATAGATCGAAATAGAGCACGACGCTCCTCAGCGTCCCCATTATTTTGTACTTTCGTTCATCGTCCCCCTCTGAAACGATGTCCAGCATGTCCTTGGCGAATCTGCCGGCGTTCATGCAATTATAGGTGCATGGGAAGAACGGCACCAGGCTGAACGGGCTCACCAGATTGTTGAGGTATGGAGAAAGCCTCCCTCTGGTCCTTCCTCTTATCACCATGTTCATCTGCTTGTCATTCGCGTAGTCCCTTTCCCTGCCGAACGCTTCGGTGCAGCAGCGGGGATATCCGAGCAATGCGCCCAACTTCCTGACCGCGTCCGCTCTGTTTCCCTTTCCCTTATGTTCCTGCGTCGTCGCCTCTACGGCTTCCTCGAGCTTCCCGGCGTCCTTTGATACGAAAAGGTAGACATATTCGCCTTCGGACCCTTTGCTGCTTCTTCTGAATTCCGTCCCGGATGCATCAAGCATGAATCGCTGATCCGGTATTCTAGCCGTGAGTCCCATGTATTCGAGTTGCGGAATGAGAGACCTCGCCTCCTTGAGGGTAATGTGCTCCAGCTTTGATACCGGCTTCAATCCGTGAAGGACGCCGAGAATGGCTGGTCCGTGCAAAGGGTTCTGCCACAGTTCGATATTGCCATGGCGATGGGACGGTGTCCGAACCTTCGTTTCCAGTGCACGGGCCGTCCTCTTGCTACCCTGAGGTCGTGCTAAAACGCGATTGCCGCCTGGAACTGGCCGGAACTCGTCGCTCCCCAACATTTCCGGATACTCCTTCCAGGGACCCTCGCATACCAGATCGTATTTGCATCTCCTGCATTCGGGGAACTTCTTCTTTCCGGCGCTCTTCCTTTCCTTACCGTAATCCGGGATGTAATAACCAGCGTCCCTTATCTCGGTTGGTGGGATGTACCGTTCGGACACGTAATCCTCATAGCCTTCCATCAAACAGAACGGCATGGCCTCGGCCATAACAGCCTTTCCGGCGTCTATTCCGATCTTCAGGCCCCGGTGGACATAAGGCGCCGCCAGGGAAATCCGGGGCACGACCGAATCGAAATTCTTCAGGGCGTTCCCTATGGGGTGCACGAACGCGAATTGGAACTGGTCGACATCGAGCTTTACAAGCAACTCAGCGATTTCAGGCAAGTGCCTGTAGTTCGGTTTCGTGACGACCGTGTTTGTTATCACGCGCTGGCCCAGCTCCCTAAGGTTCCTGATTCCCTTTATGGTCTGCTTGAAGCTTCCGGGGGACCTCGTCAGGTAGTCGTGAAGCGGAGCGATGTGGCCATGCAGAGCCGGGCTGAACTCGTTCGCCCCCGCCCCGATGAGCTGCCTGCAGAAGTTCTTGTAGGCAAGCATCCTTCCGTTCGTCTGGACCTGGATGGTCTTGAATCCCGTTTCTTTAGCGTATCCGATGAATTCCAGTATGGAATCGTTTATGGCGGGCTCCCCTCCGGTGAAAACAACGCCCCTGCATCCGTTCCTATGGGCTTCCTCCAGGTCCTGGTATACCTGCTTGGTGGATTTGTTCCCCCAGCGCCTTTTCTCAGCCTGAACACAGAATCTGCAGTTGTTGTTGCATCCGAATCCCACTTTCACGTCGACCCTTTTTTCTACTGGCATATCACATGAAAACTATGGAAAATAGTTTATTAAATCAATAAGGAGGGGGAGCCGTTGCCACAGATATCGCTATGTGGTGGTGAATGGAGGATATTTATTTAATCGCCTGGGTAATATAGTTATATATAGAAATCGAGGGTCATGATGGGTTTGCCACGGATGTTTGTTTTGCTGCTGGTGATTATATTTGTTACCAGCTCGATGGCTACTATCACGCTGGGCGCTGAAACGATTTACTGCCGTGTCAGGAATCCGGCGGGGACTATAGTGGGAACCAATTCGGCTACCTATCCAGGTTCGCAGTGCGGTTCGTGGACCTTCGGCTGCACTGCAACATGCAATACAGCTACTAACCCCGCTTGCTGCAACACACAGGGCCAGTTCACCTGGGAAGTTTCGGATAATCCTCCTGCATACACCTGCGTTGACGGATCCATCAATCCAGGCAATTCCGTAAGAACCGGGAACGCATATTATGTCAATTTCGATACGGCGGAATTCTGCACCGATGTATGCGCCGGGCTTGGAGGGGCAAGAAACATCGCATGGGGCATCGGGGGCACCACGAACCTCTGCTGCGGCGATGGCGACTCCGGTCAGTATGTGATTTCCAGGAAATGCGCGACCGGCTGCACCTCGAGCCCGACAGATCTGGAGTGCTGTGCCAACTCCAACGACTGCAACATGAACGATGTCTGCACGCGGAACGGCCGGTGCGAATTATCAAGCAATCTCTATTGCGGTTCAGGGACTTGGTATGATTCAGATGGCAATGCCGCTTACTGTAACGCCTGCGGCAGTTATTTCCCCGGTTTTCCCGACATTTGGAGCATCCAGGGTGATGACTGCAATCCAGCCATCCCCGGGACCCAGACAACGTGCTGCTGCGGGGATGACATCGGAGAGTACAGGATCACATGCGCCGATACGGAAGGGGGCGCATTCTGCAACTCCGTTGCCGCTAGCGCCAGGGTCGCGTGCTGTGGCCAGAACTCCGATTGCGTCTTCGCTGATACATGCTACAATGCTGGTGTAGTCCATTCGGGCCGGCAATGCGAGTTCACGGCCGGCGTCGGCGGCACATGGAACGACAGCGTGGGCCCGAGCGTCAACGTCAGCGACGGGCCCGGGGCGTGGGTGAACACTCCCACGGCCGCAAACATCCTTTGCACAGACACCGGGAGCGGCTGCGACATGACAAGCAGGCGGTTCATGATATATCCCGATACTCCACCCATCGGGGGATGCCCCACGCAATACTCCGACTACACCGGCCCCGGATCGCCTACGACCATCAATGTCCATTCCTACCTATGCGCCGCGGCGCTTGACAACACGGGATTCTTCGGGTTCTCCACCGCACCGCAGCATCCCAAGGAATACCTGATCGATACAGTGAACCCGAACACGACGATCACTAACCCATCGGCGAGCTCCTGGCAGTCCGCCAACTTCCTCGTCCAGTTCACGGACACTGACTTGGGTGGATCGGGTATCGATCCTACCACTTGCGAATACAAGATATGGGACAACGGCGTGTATGTGCCGGACGCGAGCTGGAGAGCCAGGTCATGCTTAGGGCAGATCATTGTGCAGATGAGCTCAGGCGAGTGTGACACAGAGGGCTCGGATACCTGCAGGGTGGAGGCACGCGTCACCGACAATGCAGGAAACCCCGGCCCGACCGAGTCCAGATTGTTCTCGATAGACAGCACACCTCCCCCGACGTGCTCACTTAACACGATATCTCAGGATTCAGGCCAGGAGTACCAGCACTTCAGCGGAACGACGATATTCTACAATACGGTCGTCGGCGGAAGCTTCACGGTGTACATAAATGCTGATGACGTCGGGGGCTCAGGCATCAACAGGGTGGTTTACCCTGCAACAGTCTCCGGTGCCGGCAGCGACGGGACCGGGCCGAGCCCATACACATGGACATACATGTGGGACGGTTCCGACTCATACGACGCGGCCGCAACCGTGACATGCGTTGATAACGTCGGATACTTATCGACGACCCAGTTCACGGTGGACTGGGACATCACTCCGCCTGTCGGCGGCTCGCTGAACTATCCCGACGGGCCGTGGAACTCGACCACTGTGACGGTCGATTTCGGGACGGTCAGCGATGGCGTGGGGTCCGGGATAAACGCTTCCACACCAAGGCTTTATCGGCAGTCAAGCGCAGGCCTTGCGGGCGGGGCATGCACACTGCCCTGGAGCGGATGGGGCGCCTTCCCGCTGGTATCAGGCCCGCTCGTTGGCCCGCCCAACACGTTCTATAACGACAACACGGTCGTCAACGCGAGGTGCTACCAGTACAGGTACGTCGTCGATGACAACGTCCTCAATTCGGGCACGTACACGTCGGTAAACGAGGTGATGGTGGATACAAGCCCTCCCGCCGGCCCTGCAACAACCGACAACAACAACGTCCCTGACGGGACATACGACGATGACGGGCAGATCCGTTTCGACTTCGCGCCCGGCGGGGATCCCGAGACAGGGCTCGCTGACTGCATGATTGAGATTGACGACGCCACTGACTTCGCCACCCCGCTCTTCGTAGGCTGGGTGGGGACCGGGCCATCGTACACCTGGGCGGGCGGGGTCAACGCTGTCAACTACACCGCCAGGGTCAGGTGCCGAGACAATGCCGGGAACACCGGGACTGCAGGCGCGATGTCCGACGGGATCGTCGTGGACACAGAGGACCCAGTGATCGGCCTCGTTAATGACGTCGTGAGCGCGGGAGATACGAGCGACCTGGATTCAGTGCCGGGCATAGATTTCGTTGGCGCGTACTGGGAGGCGTCTGACAGCGCCTCGACCATCGTCTACGCCGAGTACGCGCTGTTCGAGGACCTCGCAGGGCCCGCGATACGGACGGTCAAGAACTGGAACACGTCCGGTATATTCAGCGCCGCAAGCGGCAACATGGTCCTTTTGAACTTCACCGCCGGAACGCTTCCGGAGCTTCTCATGAACGGGAGGCGGTACTTCTTCAACGTGACCGTGGTGGACAACACCGGGCGCAGCGCATCAGCCGTATCCGACGGCTTCGTGGTCAGCGCCTGCGAGGCCAAGCCCTGCGGGCTTTTCTGCAACCTCACGGGGATCAGCGGCGTGTGCGACGGCGCCGGGATGTGCTACCTCGGCGGCGGATGCGGCCATTCCTGCGCATTCCCCGCCGGCAACAGGGCATGCTATGACAACTCCAACAACCCCGTGCCATGCGCGAACTTCACGACCGACCCGCTGACGTACTGCGGCAGGTTCGGGGCGACGAAATGCGGCGACACGGCGCTCTGCTGGGATTCGATAACGACACAGAACTGCCTGAACCCCGTCGTTGGCGCGGGCGTCACGGCCGTCATATCAGGCGCCTGGACGACATACTCGCCGCCGCCAGCGGGCATGTACGGCCCCAACAAGCCGCTTACCATAAACGTGACAGGGATCGGCATCGTGGGGGCGCCCGCACAGTTCCGGCCGCTGCTGGAATGCACGTTCATAAGCCCGTTCGGTGTGTACTACCTTGACAGGTGGGGCAGGAACGATGCGTATCTGTCATTCTCCGGTTTCGTCCCTCCTGTAGGCTCCGGCGACGGGATATGGAACCTGACCGGGTGCGCCCTCATGTCAGACTATTCGGCTAACGACGGGTGGGTGATCGACGAGGATATAACAGCCGTCAGCCTCCAAGTGGACACGACGCCGCCGACAATCTACCTGAAGAACCCCGTTTCGGGAGGCGTCCTGGGCCCGAAGCTCAATGTCACGTGGAACTCAAACGATCCCGTGGTAAACGGCATCAGCGCGGGCATAAGGGATCACCAGCTGCAGTACATTGACCCGATCGTATATGCGGGCGGAGGCGCGTGGTTCAATGTACCGGGGATAACGGCCAACTATTCGACGGTCGACATCTCCACTGAGGCGAACGGGACCACGTTCTGCTTCAGGGTCAGGGCCACCGACAACGCGGACAACTCAGCGCCTTGGTCATGCGACCCAGGTCCTCCAGCTGCGCCTGATTTCACCGATTGCAACTGCTCTGTGCTCATAAAGGACGCGCCGCCCAACGTGGTCGTGACGACCTTCCCCCAGCAGACCATGGCGAATCCATCATGGTTCATGATCAACTGGAGCAGCGGCACAAAGTGCTACGAGGTCCAGTTCAATGTCACAAACAGCACCGGCGACGCCATCATGGGGTGGACCCGCTGGGGAGACCCGCCCTACGGGGACATAAACGACATGCTCGAGGTCGGGGTCTGGGACGGCGGGGCGAGCTTCTTCGAGATAAACTGCACGAGCAACCTCGAGGGAGCCATCTTCAGGCCTCTCGATGTGCTCGGGGAGGACCCCGACGGCAGGGGATACTCCTTCAGGGTCAGGGCGGTCCAGGACGGCGTCGGGTATACGCGGGTGAGCGACTGGGTATACACGTCCAACGTCTCCGTCACGGACAGGACTGCGCCGTTCGTCCAGATCAATGCCGTCAGGGACCTCGACGGCTCGCCGGTTCCCCAGGGGGGATCCATAATGACCGGCGAGACAGTCACAATTTCGGTCGTGGGCGATCCCAGCGGGACCGACTTCTCCGGCGTCAACGAGTCCTGGCTCATCTATAACATAACATCCGCTTCCGGCCCCATCGGAGGAGGTTACCTGCCCTGCCCCGGCTCCTCATCGAGCTGCAACATCGTCTTGGGGCCGTGGTTCCTCGATTACAACGTCTCCTACCAGGGATTCTCAAAGGACTCGGCGGGGAACCTGGGGTGGAGCACGCTCAACATGTTCCTGATCAGGGCGCCGATGGCGCTGGCGACCTCCATAAGGGAGCTGTACCTGACGCTCGGCTCATATGATTACATGAGGATCAACGTGGCGAACAGGCAGAACGTGAACGAGCACATAACCCTGGAGCTGCAGCCGGACTACTACTTCAGCAAGTTCGTCGATTCGCCGGGTGCCATCATCAGCACAGACATGAGGACGATGAACGTGTCGCTGTCGCCGATGGAGACCAAGCATATCGATGTCCTTGTCTACACCGCGGACATAGGGGAATGGAACCTGACGGTTTACGGGAACTCGACCCTGCCCGGGCATGAGAACATAACGGGGTGGGTCAAGGCCAAGATTAGGGTGGTGTTCCCGGTCCAGTTCTCCGGGATATCGTGGCCGGCGCTGCTGATGCTGTTCACGTTTGCCGCACTGGCCTACATCAGGTTCGGGATTTCTAAGCGCTAGGAATCGGATAAATTATCCTCTGGAAAGTGACTGAAAATTCAACTATATATTACTTATCAGCAACTCTCATGTATGGTCTCCCCCGCAAGGATGTGCCTAGTGTGCAAGGGCTCGAGGAGGCTCTGCGGCCTGTCTATGTGCCCCGTCATGAGCAGGTTCTCCCTTAAGTCGAGGATAGACCCGAGCCTTAAGGATAGCTTCTTCGGCCAGACGACGTCGGTCTTCATCGGCCACTACAACTACCCCAACGTCTTCGTAGGCCCCATGGCCCCGCTGACGAGCGACAACCTGAAGATCATAGACGACCCGTCGAAATGGTTCGGGACCAGCTATTCCTCACTGGTCGAGATGCGGTCGAGCCTTCTCAGGTCGAAGGACGTCAACAACATATATTCCAGGTCCAGGGTAATATCCGACATGCAGGAGATCGCGATGGCGAGCAAGCCTCCGGATGTCGAGATGCAGTTCAAGGGGAAGCCAGTCTACAAGGTGAGCTTCTCGGACGTGACGCAGCCGATGGGACCTACCGCCAAGCTCAAGAGCTTTCGCCTTGGCGGAAACGTCAGGGTGGGGGCCAGAACCGAGAGAATCGTCTCAGATGACCTGAAGGCGAAGGATGCAAGCTTTCAGCTGTACAGGTCAGGCCAGGACGTCTACAAGATAAGCACCATACTAAGCTCGGGGGCCCTTGGCATCAGGGACAGCAGGAAGCTCGTGCCCACGAGGTGGAGCATAACCGCCTCACAGACGGCCATCGCAGATATTCTCATCGGTGATGTCAGGGGGCAAAAGAGCGTCAACGATTTTTTCGTCTTCTCTAGCTCATATCTGGACAACCATTTCGTCGTGCTGCTTATGCCCGGAAACTGGGAGTTCGAGAACTTCGAGGCATGGGCGCCCGGGACACCATGGTCCATGGACGCCAAGCAGACCCAGGTGCTCGGGGAATACGAGCCCAACAGGGGGAGGACGAAATACGCCGAGCTGCAGGGCGGTGGGTTCTACGCCAGCAGGCTCGGGGTGGCCGAGGGGCTTAAGAAGCTTCGAAGGCAGGCCCGTGTAGTCGTCTTCAGGGAGGTGCATGAGGGCTACGTGGTTCCCCTCGGGGTCTGGCAGGTCCTTGAGAACGTGAGGAACGCCTTCAGGCAGCCGCCGCGAAGGTTCGACACAAGGGAGGGGGCTCTGAAGCACATCGACACACTGCTTCGGCTGCCCGTGTCGGATTACGTCAAGCAGAGCGTCTTGCTAAGGCAGAAGCGCCTAGAAGAATTTCTTTAATATCTTCCTAATCCCAAGAGGCCCCCTGGTCGCCTTCTCATATGCCAGGAAGAGCAACGCGGCCTCCAGTATGATCACAGGCGGCATTATGATCACCGCGAACGGAAGCAGGATGAATGAGAGGATTAAGACGCCCATTATGATGTCAAGCCACCCGGTGACCCTCGCAAGGTCACCGAACCTCTTGCGCAGCCCGAGCAGAGCGTTACCGAATACCATCACGATGATTCCCATGACGATCCCGGAAACGAGCGCGTATATGAGGTTGAAAGATCCGCCCGATGCTATCAATATGTTTAGGATGCCTGCGATTGGGACCAGCCACACAGCGACCATCGAAACGTTTAGGAGCAGCTGGTTTCTAAACCTCCTGCCGACCTCCATCCACCCGAGATAGGTGATGATGCTTAGGAGCACCTGCAGCAGCTGGATAGGATAAAGGGGAACTGCGGGGACGAAGAATGAAAGATACGCCTCGGTGAAATACGCTATGACATATATCAGGCTCGCGTAAGCCGCATACAGCATTACTGACGGTCCTAACGGCTTCATAAACATTCATGAAATCCACGGAATAAAAAGCTTGTCTGCTCCAAATTAAGCTTTTTATAGGCGCTTTGATAATTAATTATTATGTTTGGCGGCTTGCAGGTCAGCGTCGGATTCTTGATAATAATGGTCGTTTCAGCGCTGGTCCTGATATTCATCATGGG